>JACMJI010000134.1 GCA_014380705.1 Gorillibacterium sp.
AGCTCGCGATACGAAAAGGCTCCCGGTATGTGCGGCCGCTCTTTGTCGGTGTATGCTGTTTGCTTATTGGTAAGCAAGTATGGGATTTTTTCTGTTTTAATTAAACCCTGAACAATCCATGATATAATAAAGACAACCAATACTTGAAAGAGGGTGTTTCGATGAAGTGGGAAGAAGTTAGATCAATATATCCTAATCAATTTGTTAAGTTTGAAGTATTGAAATCTAATATCGATAAAGATAAAGAATATGTTGAAGAGGTTGCCGTCATCGGACCGATTCCGGAAGAAAAAGCAACTGAAGAACTTTTAAGATCGAAAGATAATTTATTAGTTTATCACACCTCTAAAGAAAATATCGTCATACAAATCCGTTTTAGAAGCGCCTTAAGGAGATTACATTAATGAGAATTGAACATAGAGATGGTCTATTATTTACTTCAATAATCATTGTCTACCAAGGTCAGACAAAACAAATAGATAATATTGTAATAGATACTGGGGCTTCACATACATTGATTTCCCAGGATATTGTTGACGATATAGGGATAAGGGTAAGCCTCGACGATGACGTTGTGGCTTCTTTTGGTATTGGGGGTAAGGAACATGCGTTTGTTAAGATAATTGACGGTATACAAGTTGGCGACTATAAGTTTAGTAACATATCACTTGATTTCACAGCTATTCCATATACAGATATTAATGGGCTGTTAGGACTTGATATATTAATGAATGCAGGATTTGTAATTGATTTGAAGGAATTAATAATGCACTTGTAGGAAGAAGATTCATGGAACGAGTATTTCTTTGAAGGTTTCATTGATCTGAGAAGGCGTTTGTAAAACCAGGGAATGTTATTAGAATGTAACGGGGCAGCATTCGAAGGAGCCAGCGGGCAAACGAAAAATACCCATGAATAGAGAGTGGTTTCATCTCTGTTCCGGGTATTTTTTTAGTATTAATGAGGGTTTGGTAGCTAAACCATAGCACCCGATGGTGCATCGACAAAGCGCACCTTGCCATCCGCTAGTGAAGCGATCCGAGCTAATGATTCTACATGATACCCCAACTGCTCCAGCTTCTGATAACCATTCTGAAAAGACTTTTCAATCACAATGCCAATACCGGCAACGGTTGCGTTAGCTTGCTCCACAATATGAGCGAGTCCTAGCGCAGCTTCCCCATGGGCAAGAAAGTCATCTATAATCAACACGTTATCGTCGGGAGACAGGAACTTCTGGGATACTGCTACTTCAACGGTTTCCATTTTGGTGAACGATTGCACCTTTTGGACCAAGAGATCTTCGGTTAATGTAAGAGACTTCCGCTTTCTAGCAAATACAAGTGGAACACCCAAGAGGAGAGCAGTCATGACTGAAGGGGCGATCCCTGAGGATTCAAGCGTCAATACCTTGGTAATCGGTACGCCTGCAAAACGCAACGCAAATTCCTTGCCGATCTCCATCATGAGCGCAGGATCCACCTGATGATTGAGGAACGCATCGACTTTTAACACGTGGTCGGAGAGAACAACGCCCTCTTCCATGATCTTTGTTTTAAGCATATCCATGGTGATAAACCTCCAGTTGAATGTTTGGTGTGCAGTAGGCTCGCCGCAACGGCAGATTGCCTTGGAAACAACAAAAAATGCCGCTGCTCCTTCCGGAGATAGCGACATGACGAGTGCAGGAACAGACGAAAATCCAAAAACAGGTGTTTTCGGTTCACGCGGTGGCCTATGCGCTCGTAGTCCAGTCATTTCCGGTGACCAGGTAGATACTCGCGGGCCAAATTCCCGCTATTATACGAGTTATTCAATTGATTTAACCTATTATAGCTTAGCAGCCCGTTTCTGAATAGTAACAATTGTTGAATAACCGTTTAATACCAAACCTTTAACACCTTTATAAGCAAAAACGTTCGGTATTTCTTCAATTTTAGCTGAGTGAATCGGCGCCATTACAGGTAGAGGTCGATATGCTAGAATAGATGGAAGTAAGGCCCTCGGGGTCCTTTTAGCGATTGGGTAGAAAGGTGATGCGGAGCTGTGTTTATTTTGCATAATGATTGGTCGAATGATTTAAGTGGGGAATTTGAGCAGCCATACTATAGAAACTTGCAGGCGTTCTTGGCAAAAGAATACCAAACTCACACCATATATCCGGATAAACATGATATTTTCAATGCGTTGCATTATACACCGAAGAGTAGAGTTAAGGTTGTTATCCTTGGACAGGATCCGTACCACGGTCCGAATCAGGCCCATGGACTGAGTTTTTCGGTTAAGCCGGGTGTAGTGACGCCACCCTCTTTGAAAAATATTTATAAGGAATTAAAGGATGATCTAGGCTGCTCCATTCCGAATCACGGTCATTTGGTGCATTGGGCCGAACAAGGGGTGCTGCTGCTAAACACGGTGCTCACTGTCCAAGCGGGGCATGCTCATTCTCATCACGGGAGGGGCTGGGAGACGTTTACCGACAAGGTGATCCAACTCGTTAGTGGCCTGGACCATCCAGTGGTATTCATGCTCTGGGGTGGACCTGCGCAAGCCAAATTGCCCATGATTGACTCGCAAAAACACAGCGTCATCCTTTCTCCGCATCCGAGTCCATTATCCTCGTATCGCGGCTTTTTTGGCAGCAAGCCGTTCTCTCGAGCTAACCTTTTCTTGATGGAAAAAGGTTTGGCACCAATCGACTGGCAGCTGCCTGCTGACCCAACGGCTTGAACCGTTGGGTAGAGGCAGGCGCCACCTGGGAGGGGAAGCAGCCCCACGGCGCCGCCTTTGGAGGTTATACAGGATTTATCACCAACAAGCTGCATCAAAACTGAATTTATGTTTAAATACTCTATAAGTGAACGTATTATCGAACGTAACAATCAATCGCAACAAAATCAACAAACCCCAAAATCAAGGGCTGATATACAGCATAATTGCAGAAGTTATCGAAGAAAGGTTGGATGAGAGATGAGTCAAACGGGACAGGGACATCCGAGTTATCGCAAGGTGTTTTGGTCGGCTGGTTTTGGTTGGATGTTCGATGCTATGGATGTGGGGTTGCTGGCTTTTATCGTGGTTAAACTTGCTACGGAATGGGGCCTGTCGCCAACGGAAAAAGGATTGCTCGGCACATTTACAACCTTAGGTATGGCCATTGGTGCTCCAATCGGAGGCTATTTAGCTGATCGCTTTGGAAGACGACCCATTTTCCTATTTACATTGGTTCTCTTCGGGGCGGCTAGTCTGGGTAGTGCCTTCTCTCCGGGGCTTGCCACAATGTTATTCTTCCGTCTGATTATGGGGCTTGGTTTGGGTGCGGAGTTGCCGGTTGCTTCGACGATGGTTAACGAGCTGGCACCACCTGAGAAAAGAGGGCGCACCGTGGTCCTCCTCGAAAGCTTTTGGGCGGTCGGGTGGATTATCGCAGCCTTGTTCGCGTATTTTATCATTCCAGACTATGGCTGGAGAACGGCCGTTATCATTGGAGCTGTACCCATTGTCTATGCCATTCTTATTCGGCGCAGCATACCGGAGTCACGGGCGGTCACCCTACAGGGTAAGGTTCCCTTGCGAACGATTTTTAGCCACTATGGCCGGCAGACAGCTGTCCTCTGGACGGTGTGGTTTGCCATCGCTTTTTCCTATTACGGCATGTTCCTCTGGATTCCTTCCGTGCTGGTCGCCAAAGGATTTACCATGATCAGCAGCTTTAGATATGTATTACTTATGACACTTGCGCAGCTGCCCGGTTATTTTGTAGCGGCATGGCTAGTTGAAAAATGGGGCCGCAGACCAACCTTAGCCTTGTTCCTTGCGATGACCGCCGTGTGGGCCGCTTTGTTCGGCGCCAGTGAATCGACCACGATGCTATTAGTGTCCGGAGCATTCTTATCTTTCTTTAATCTGGGAGCCTGGGGTGCTTTGTACGCCTATACTCCTGAGAATTACCCCGATGATGTTCGGGCATCCGGCTCCGGCTTTGCTTCCGGCTTTGGACGTATAGGCAGTGCCATTGCTCCTTACCTAGTGGGGTTGCTCATTGCTAATGGGCAATCCTATACCTTGATTTTTGGTATCTTTACCATCGTGTTGGCCGTTGGGGTGATCGTTCTGCTTGCTTTTGGACGTGAAACCAAAGCCTTAGACAAATTATAAAAGCAGGAGATTTCTGCGTTAAAAAATACCAAGTGGGGTAAGTTAATGATGAACATACAATATCCAAAGAAAGAAAGGTGAATTTTTAATGTCGAAGCATATACAAGCCTACTTCCAAACAGAAGATGACGCGTTTGCTGTAAATACGAAGCTTCAAGGATATGGCCTTGAACAGTTGGAAGTATCCAAAGTTCCAGAGAATATTGGAGGCGATAGAAACATCCTGGTACCACTTGGAGCAGGCTTATCTCCTGGATCTGCGAGTGTTAGCGGAGGGACTGGCGGAGGCCCAGGTGGAGCTGGTATCTCAGGCGGCGGGGGTACTGGTCCTATTGTAGGTGGGGGTGTCATACCAGCTGCTCCTTCTTCAAACGAACGAGACTCCCGCAAATTATATGATGGAGACCGAAATCATTTTCAGTATGTGCTTTCGGCAAAAGTTAAAGATGAGCTGCATGATGAGGTTATCGACATGATCAGGAATAATAAAGGATATGTTGAAGTATTTGAATAATGGTCGAGCTCCAAACGCAACATGCAGGCTTTTGTAAGACGACGTCCAGCTCATGTATAGAAACGATAATATTACCCATACTGTACTTGTGGTCTTACATTAGGTGCGTGAGGAGGATAAACCATGAAAAGCTTAAACACCCTGGCGTTAACGCTCGTGATCATCGGCGGCTTAAATTGGCTGCTAGTTGGCTTGTTCCAATGGGATCTCGTCGGCGGCTTGACCGGTGGTATGGACAGCACGATTGCCCGTATCGTTTTCGTTCTTGTCGGACTTGCTGCTATATACAGCTTTGCCTTCTACGGAAAAGTAACCAACGATGACGAAGCAAGGATTCGCTCGTAAACCGTTTATCTGCTTTGCTGTTTTTCCTTAATGAAAAGCCAGTCCATTTGGAAGCATTATGCTTTCAAATGGACTGGCTTTTTATCAATTTTAGGATGATAAATTTACCCTCAGTCAGCTTCGAATCGTAACCTGTGTTCCAACTGGGACGAGCTTGGATAAGGCAAGCACATCATCGTTATACATTCGAATGCAGCCGTTCGAGACCAAATGGCCGATCGAGGCGG
>JACMJI010000135.1 GCA_014380705.1 Gorillibacterium sp.
CCGCAACAATAAAGGCTTCCTCAATAGATTCTGGACGGGTGGGGCGACCAATTAGATACCCCTGCCCTTCATGGCAGTTATTGAGCTTAAGGAAGTCCAGCTGTTCGATGGTTTCGACCCCTTCAGCAATGACTTTTAAATTCAGGCTCTTGGCCATGGCAATAATGGTTGTGACGATCTCAGCATCTGTGCTGTTGTTTGAGAAAATATCGCGGATGAAGGACTTGTCGATCTTCAGGGCATCAATAGGCAGGCGATTTAAGTAGCTGAGTGAAGAGTAGCCAGTGCCAAAATCATCAATTGAAATATAGATACCCATGTCCTTCAGCAGCTTCAGTGAGCGGACGGTGTGCTCGCCTTCCTTCATAATGGACTCGGTTATTTCTAGCTCCAGGCGGCTTGGATCAAATTTCTCTTCCTCTAGAATGCGTTCTAGCATCACAGGAAGACCAGGGTCTTGAAGCTGCTTGACGGACAAGTTCACGGCTAACCGCTCTCCCGGATCCCCACTGTCCAGCCATTTGCGAAATTGACGGCATGCCGTGCGAAGCACCCATTCACCCAGTTGAATGATCAACCCGCTCTCCTCAGCAACTGGAATAAACTCGTCTGGAGATACATTGCCCCACTCCGGATGACTCCAGCGTAGAAGAGCTTCAAAGCCTGTAAGCTTACCTGTTAACAAATCTACTTTAGGCTGATATTCAAGACGGAGACTATCCGTTTCTAATGCCTCACGGAGACCCTTATCAATCTCTAGCCTGCGCAGAATTTTCTCCTTCATATCCGAAGCATAGAAGCGAAAGTGATTCTTGCCATTTAGCTTTACGTGGTACATTGCAGTATCTGCACATTTAATCAGGGTGTCTACATCATCACCATCCTCGGGGTACATACTGATCCCGATACTCGGTGCCGTAAAGCACAGGTTTCCGTTGATGTTGAACTTCTTACAGAGCGATTGCTTCATATATCGGGCATATTCCCCGGCTTCACGCATAGACACACCGCTCATAATGATCGTGAATTCGTCACCGCCCAAGCGGGAAACAACATCCTGCTTGCGAATACAACTCCGCAGCCTACTCGCCACTTCAATTAAGAGAAGGTCCCCTGTTTCGTGCCCATGTGAATCGTTAATCATCTTAAATTGGTCGAGGTCGAGAAACATAACGGCCATCGAGTTGTTTGACGATTGGCAATTAATCAGGTGATCCGCAAGTTTCTCGCGGAAATAGCGACGGTTCGGTAACCCCGTTAGGGAATCATGAAATGCGTAATGCTTGATCTGTTCTTCGTGCTGCTTCCGCTGTTGAATATCACGGAAGACCAGCACAACACCCGTTACCGTACCGTTCTCATCACGAATAGGGGATGCACTGTCGTCAATCGGAGTTTCGACTCCAAAACGGTTAACCAGCATCGTATGCTGAGGTAATTCAACAATTCGGTTCTCACGGACGGCTTGGTGAATCGGATTAACAACGCTTGCTCCTGTTTGTTCATTGACGAGGACCAAGACGTTCTCAATGGGCTGACCAATGGCATCAGCAGCCGACCATTTGGTTAGTTCTATCGCCACCGGATTTAGATAACGAATACGTCCACAAGGATCCGAGGAGATCACGCCGTCACCGATACTATCCAGTGTGGTGGATAACTTATTACGGCTAAGAAGTAAAGCATGCTCCGCCTCTTTGCGGGCAGTAATATCATAGATAACGCCTATGACCTTCGTAAGCTTGCCATTCGTGTCCATAATCGGTCGGAAGGCTTCCTGTACCCAAATAACATGACCGTCAGCGTGGGTAATTCTGCTCTCTCGTTGTAATCTACTCCCTAAACAAATCTTATTCCAAAAGGCTTCATGGGTTTTAGCATCATCGGGATGAAGGATAGAATGCCATAAATCTGAGTCTGTTAAAAATCGTTCGCGAGGGTACCCACTAATGGTCTCAATCTGTTTAGATATGGATTTCTCCCCGCTTGTTGGGTTCCAAGACCAGATGACTGTATCCACATGATCAAAAATATGCTCTAGCTTTTGCTGCTTTTGGAGCAATTCCTTGGCATTGCGATTCGAACTTTGGAGGTAATAAATAAAGTAGTAACTGAGAAGGCCAATAGGTAAATAGAAAGCAGAATAAAGGGCGGTTACTCGTAAGGCTAGACCCTTATCGGGGAGAAGAAAGTGGTAGGATCCCGCTGTAAGGCAAAGGCTGTATAGATTCATCAGCCACCACTGAATGCGTACCGACCCTTGGAGCCACCTGTGAAAGAGGCAGCAGCCTATCGTAACTAGCAGTATGTAGACAACCGAAACAATCGAGGCTTGATTAACACCAAACATCAGTACCCGGCCTGAGGCTATAATGACAGCAGCCACAATCCCTGGGCTCGTTCCGTAATAATAAATTGGAAGGAGGATCGCGATGATACGTAAATCCATAATGACATGGTCAGAAATAGGAATCGTGAATTGCATGAGTAAAATTCCAAGCAGACCGAAGCCAACTCCATAGGTCAGAACGGACAAGAAGATGTGTTTAGTAAAAGAAGCAGCCTTATTGAAAAGGATGCTTAAAATAAATAACGAGGAGATAAGTAGAGAACTGTTAACGACCAATTGTTGGATCATATCCTGCACCTGCTTCTATAATTCCGACGCCAATCTACTATATTCGACAAATTCCACGCAATATCCTCTACCAGAAACTGGTACCACCTTTATATTTATACTTTAGCAGCAAAAAATAAATGAATCTGAAACTTGCATTTCTTTTAACTATATCGGATTTTATGAGCTGTTTTTTAAGATCCTTTTCCGAATATGTATGCCTTTATTGTGACCAATCTAAGGATTTCTAATGAAGCAAAGAGGAAGAGGATAGGCATGAGAGGCAGCGAATACCGAGAATGGGGAAGATAGATCATATGTAAAACAGTCATATAGACTAGTAATGAAATTATCAATCCGGCATTATGGCGGCGATACCGAACGACCCCAATAAACCCGATAATAAGAAAAACCTCGTGCAGGATAATCGCGGCACTGAGGGGGATCCATGGAAGAGGTAGCCAATAGAAAACGTCACCCCAGAACAAAAGAAACTTTCCTACCGTATACCAACTGAAGTAAGTCCAGAAGGAATGGCGGAAGCCAGTCTTTAGTCGGTCAACGGCCCGCTTAGCATCCTCCTGATCATTCACCCACAGGTTGTTGGTTTTATGCCAGGTTCTCTGCTCATCAAGGAATAAAGCGGGTACCGTCCAAGGGTATGTGCCTAACAAGAGCGGATTTCCCGATGATTTCGTTAGGGGAATGAAATCACCGCCAGATACGCGGTAATTTCTTGCCCACCATGGGGCTAGGCAAAGGGAAAAGACGAGAGCGGCGGTTAGTCCACAACGTGCTAATTGAGCAAAGGATACGCGTTTCCTAGCAGCCAACACCAACAATACGATACCGGGCCAGAGGGCAATAGTAGGTCTGACATAAACTGCTGCTGCCCAGATCAGGCCGAATAGAATAGCCATGGATAAAGTAGGGTGCTCCTCCGCACGGAGGACCACGGTAATGAGGGCAAAGAGGACAAGGATAAAGAGAGATTCGGTAAAGATAAAATTAGAGATTAACCAAAGAGGTGGATAGACACTGCATAAGATAACGGATAACAATGCCGATTTCGCATCAAAAAGCCGGGTGCCAATCCCATATAGCAGCCACATAGCTATTGTAATCATCACAGCCTGTAGGATGCGTGCACTTTGTGCCGCAGCAGGAATCGACCCGGTCAGCTTGATCAATATCGCAAGAAAGCCTGGGTAGGCCGGGGTTATAAACGCAGAGGGCCGTGTTGGATCGTTATAGGTTAAGGTGCCTTGTTCAAGCAAGATGCTTGCCGAACGGAGGTACTCGCGGTCATCGGATTGATAATTGAAATCAGGTCCGCTGCTGAGGACAAGCACAATTTTTAGGATAAGTGTAACGGCAAGTACAAGATAAAGCAGGCGCTTTGGAGCTGAATGTGTAGCAGGCATGAGCGGCTTCCTCCGTTAATCGATCCGTTCCTGAATTTTATTTAAACGTAGGCTGCGAAAAAAATCAGTTAATAGATGGGCGCATTCATCCCTAAGGATTCCCGATTCCAGTTCTACGCGATGATTGAAGCGCGGCTCTTGCAGAAGATTCATCAGCGTCCCCGCGCAGCCTGCTTTGGGATCAGGCGTTCCATAGACGACTAGAGGCAATCTGGCCTGAACAATAGCACCTGCGCACATGGGGCAGGGTTCAAGTGTCACATACAGCGTGCAGCCCTGCAGTCGCCAAGCACCGATGGCTTCGCTCGCTTTACGGATAGCAATAATCTCGGCGTGAGCGGTAGGATCGGCTGTTGTTTCCCGCAGGTTATGACCGCGCCCAACAATGATCTCCTCACGGACAATAACAGCTCCAATCGGTACCTCGCCAAGGGCTCTTGCCTGTTCCGCTTCCATAATAGCCTCGCGCATCCAGCGCTCATGATCATCTCTGTTGCACGCGGTATCTTTTCCCATTCGAGCCTTCCCTTCTATAAAAAAACGAACATTTATTCGTTGTTAACATGTTGTGGATAAAATTGTGGATAACTTTATAGTCAAGAGAATGCCCGTTCTTTATTTTGTTGCTTGAAGCATAATCATAATAGCACCAGTCAACAGTATTTTCTATTATACCCCTGACGTACCGTTAAATGCGAGACTCCCGCTCTCATGAATTGCCTGTGAAACAACGCTCCGTGTTCATTTCGGAACTAACGGGCGGCATAGTTGAACAAATATGCAACTACTTTGAAGTCATTAACGTTTAATATATAGGCAAACCAACGGTATGTTAATTTATATATTGATTTTGTGTTGATGCTAGAGGAGGGTACTGAATGAGAAATGTGGGGATCCACATCTTTTGTTGCACGATCCTATTGGTGCTTCTCTCTTCATGCCAGTTGGGTCCAAAACCCAAACTTGATTCCGAGTCGAGTCCAACCGCTAATCCCCAAGAAACTTCGAAGTCGAGTCCAACCTCTAATCCCCAAGAAACTCCCTTTGAAATTAATACGGAAAATGATCCAGTTCGAATGGATGAGGAAGCAATGGAGCTACAAGACCGCTTTCCCGTTCCG
>JACMJI010000136.1 GCA_014380705.1 Gorillibacterium sp.
AAGGAGGGTCAGGATTCGTCTTGTTTAAAAATGGAGTAGAATCCTCCATTTTGTACAACAATATACACGCGCTATGTTTCTAAACCTAGAAATCCTGTTTCGCACAGGATTTCAAGGCTAGTTTGAGGCTGCGTGTTAAGTTACGAATGGTTTCAAATTGGATACTTAAGTAAAATACTCAATTGTAGACGCGGGAAATATTTCGCTTATATGCGTATAGAAGAAATCCTTTAGAAGTCCCGCCTGTTCATCGGGATAAACATATTTACCTTGACCCCAACGCCCCCACTTGTATTTGCGGGTTTCTTCTTCCATCTCCAGCTTGGTTTTGGGGTAACGCTTGAGAATAACGGCTTTAGCTGTTTTAGTATACCGATGTTGAATAAGTTCAAAAGTAAGGGACGGCCACACTTCCTTGGGGATGGTATGGCTTAATTTTTCCAATAATTCATAATAGCCATCCTGCCAGCCCTCGTACCAGATGATTGGAGCGATAATAAAGCCTAGTGGATAGCCAGCGGAAGCGATTTTGCCAGCCGCCTCTATGCGTTCGTGAAATTTAGATGTTCCGGGCTCGAAATTTTTAATCACGTAATCGGAATTAACACTAAAACGAATCCGCGTGTTATTGTTATGCCGAAGCTTGAGCAATGGCTCAACATGATTGAATTTTGTAACAAAGCGCAACCTGCCATATTCTTGGTCGGCCATAAATTCGATCAACTCGGCAAGTGAACCTGTAATATGTTCTAAGCCTACAGGGTCGGAGGTGCAGGCTGCTTCAAATCGCGTTATTTCCGGTTTCCGCTCATCAATATAGGTCCTCGCCATCTCCATAATATCGTCGGTGTTCACATAGACCCGGATATATGGTTTTGCACCAAGTGTTGTCTGTAGGTAACAATAATGGCAGTGAGCCATACAACCTGTCGCGATGGGAATTGCATATTCAGCGGACGGCTTGCAAGTATCAAATTTCAAGGTTTTACGAATCCCGACTACAAGCGTGCGCTTGGCAATTCGATATTTGGCCAATTCACTATCTCCTGGCAGATCGGTAATTCGATTATGAGATGTGGTCATACTAATGGGGAGTCCCTTGGCATTTGCCCAGGCAAGGATCTTTTGACCCTTCGGGTACAGCAGGGCATCGGGTTCAAAATAGACAAGCTCAGGGATGAAAACCCCTGTCTCAATAGATGCTCGTACAAGTGTTGGTGTTGTTGTAGTTGTCACGTATGAGGCCTCCTTAACAATTTTCCTAAGGTTAGTTTGCTCATTCTCCTGTTCTGCAAAGCTTGGAAAATGGGGCCAAAAGTGGTCTTGCACTCATGAGCGGTTTCTTTTAAAATTGAATAGGTAGTAAACAAAGGAGGAAATTGCATGTCCGCAACACCAAGTATGGAGGATTATTTAGAACGCATTTATAAATTAATAGATGAAAAGGGCTATGCTCGTGTCTCTGATATAGCAGAAGGCTTGGAAGTACATCCTTCATCCGTCACCAAGATGATCCAGAAGCTGGATAAGGATCATTATTTGGTGTATGAGAAATACCGTGGTCTTGACCTCACTCCGAAGGGAAAGAAGATGGGGAAACGTCTGATGGATCGCCACCTTCTGCTGGAAACCTTCTTAGCGATGATTGGGGTACGCCCAGAGAATATTTACAAAGATGTAGAAGGAATCGAGCATCACTTAAGCTGGGATTCCATAACCTGCATTGAATCTATGGTGGAGTATTTCCGTAATGAGCCTGAAAAACTGGAAGATATGCTGCGGCTGCGGAGTCACCTCAATTCCGAAGGTTAATATGTACGTACATAGCACTAGCCGGAGCTCCCAGATAGGGAGCTTTTTGACTCTATCAGAATGTATAAAATATTATATGTTCATTCTGATTCCGCATCGGTAAACGCACGGCGCCCAAGGACGCCGACAGGCGTTTATCCTTGTTAAGGTAAAGTTTTTTGAAAAGATCCATTTTTTAAGCATGAGGACGAACCGACTCTTCATAAGTAACAGTGAATAGCCTGTGCGCTTATTAGAAGGGAAGGATGCGTAATGGAAGTGAATGCTGTCTTCCAAGGTGGAGGCGTCAAAGGGATTGGTCTTGCCGGGGCTGTATGTGCTGCGCAGCGGAATCAAGTTGTATTTTCCAGACTAGCAGGTACGTCCTCTGGTTCTATTGTCGCGTCCTTATTAGCGGCTGGTTATACGGGTGAAGAATTAAAGGATATCATCTTAAGTACACCGTTTTCTTACTTTTTAAAAAAATCGGTATTTTTTCATTTAAAATGGTTGGGACCTGCGACTAGGGTTTATTTTAAGAAGGGGTTATATTCAGGGGAACGATTGGAGCAGTGGATCGCAGGCTTGCTTGCGGCCAAAGGGGTAAGGACTTTTGGAGATTTACCGACGGGTAAATTGCAGATTATCGCGTCAGACATAACTCAAGGGAAGCTGATGGTTCTTCCAGGGGATATCGCGAATTACGGGTTTGATCCCGAGCGATTCTCCGTTGCCAAAGCGATTCGTATGAGCACCTGCATTCCATTCTTCTTTGATCCGGTAATCATTCGCAAACGGTACATGAACGGCATAAGGAGTGAACCCTTTCGAGATCAGTTCATCTACATTGTGGATGGGGGGTTGCTAAGCAACTTTCCTTTATGGCTGTTTGATAAGGATTCCAAGGATCCCAAAAACCCTGTACCTACGCTTGGGTTTCAGCTAGTTGGACGCGTTGAACGGCATTCCCATCGAATTGTAGGTCCTTTATCTATGTTTCGCGCGTTGTTTGATACGATGATGGATGCCCATGACGAGCGATATATTGACGAGGAGGACGGGTTTCGTACGATAAAGATACCATCCTCCGGCGTTGGCACAACCCAGTTCAATATCAAACCAGAACAAAGTCTTGAATTGTTTGAGTCAGGTGTTAAAGCGGCTGATAAATTCTTTCGCAAGTTTTCTATTAATCGTTACCAACAGTTATATGGAAAATGTGACAATGATATACAGTCAAAACAAGGATAAACGCCTATCGGTGTCCTGTAGGGCCGTGCGTTTACCGATGTGGAATCAGAATGAATTTGGGACCCCAACAAGGCAAGAAGGGGTGCATCGATAAGAAAACGCTCCTCAGGCTAATGCCGAAAGGAGCGTTCCTTATATCTGAGAGAAGGTTCAGTATTATTAATGAAACTTGGGTTTATCATCTGAAATATCCTTGGACCCATTAATTACGCGAAAAGGTACGGTCTTGCTCTTCTTTTTCGGCGCTGCATACCGGGGCGTGTATTGTTTGCGTTTCTTTTCGGACAGGTAGTAATTATAGCCGATGACCCCGCCAATAACCAGCACCGGGATTACAACATTAGAGAGGTTCCTTAACATACCGATCAACATTAAGCTGAGGATCATGTAACTGCTTGTGCTGAACCGTCTAATCACTGTATTTCCTCCTTTGGATAAAGATCAAACAACAGATAAGAAGAACTTAGTTAACTGCAGTCAATTGGGCATCCAATTCACGCATCCGGTTAAAGGAAGCAATGGAAACCTCAACCATGGAGTCTTCAGGTTCTTTTGTTGTCAGCTTTTGCAGCCAGAGTCCAGGATATCCAAGATAGCGTAATATCGGCTTATCACGTAATGCGTTAGTGATTCGTAATGCTTCATAAGAAACGCCAATCACGACAGGAATAAGCGTAATGCGCTGAACCATCCGTTCGATAATGCCATCATAGTGGAAAAAGGAGTAAATAATAACCCCAATGATGACGGTTAAGATAATAAAGCTGCTCCCGCAACGGTAATGAAGACGGCTGTACTTCTGAACGTTAGGTACGGTGAGCTCAACACCAGCTTCATAAGCACTGATTACCTTGTGCTCTGCGCCATGGTATTGAAACAACCGCTTGATCGGAGGGGTTAGTCCGAGAAAATAAATATAAGCAAGTAAAAAAACAATTTTTATTACTCCTTCGATCAGGTTATGAATAATCCCGTTAGTAAAGAGTCCACTAAAAATAAATTGCTCGAGGAACATCGGCACCAACGTAAAGATAAGCTTACCCATCAGGAATGACAGAATACCAACGACAGCCACACCGAGGACGAGACCAGAACGTTCAAGAAGTGAAGGCTTCTGCTCTACCGCAGGTGCCTCGCCTTCCTCTTCAGCAAAAATCTCTGCAGAGAAGTTTAGATGCTTGGCGCCTTTTGCGGAAGATTCAAGTATAGCAACCATACCCCTGAGAAAAGGAATCTTCTTTAGAGTGCGGACCCAAGGAATATCGGTTCGGGGAACCTCTAGAAAAGCGATCTCGGCGTCTTTTCTACGTACTGCAGTAACATGCACGTTTTTGCCGGCGAACATGACACCCTCCAAAACCGCCTGTCCTCCGTAAACACTATTGTTTTGTGACAACCTTCTCACCTCTCCGATTAAGAATAGCTTTATTCTCATTGTAACCATTTCCGGTTACCTTCGCTACTTGTATTGTTAGATATCCCTTCACTATATAGGAAAAAAAAGTTCTCAATTGTGTGTTTTATGTGGTAAAATGTCAAAGTTATCTGAGAAAAGGGCTTTGGAGGGACGATATGCTAAAGATTCTGGTTCTGCACGGGCCTAACTTGAACCTATTAGGGGTTCGGGAGCCTGGGGTCTATGGTTCCACAACGCTCGCCGCGATCCATGAAAACTTGTCCCGATTAGCAGTAGAGTATTCCATCGAATTGGAGATATTTCAATCCAATCACGAAGGAGCCCTCATTGATAAGATACATGAAGCTTTTGGCATAAAACAGGGCATTCTTATCAATCCGGGAGCTTTAACTCATTACAGCTACGCACTGCGTGATGCGTTATCGTCTGTAGATTTACCCACCGTTGAAGTTCATTTGTCTAATATCCACAAGAGGGAAGAGTTCCGCCACCAATCGGTAACCGCTCCTGTTGTGCTCGGGCAAATTTGTGGATTGGGTGCGTTCGGCTATGAGCTTGGGCTGATGGCACTTCACCGGCATCTTACGGGAAATGGATGTGCGAATAATGACAAATGATCGTTTAAAAAAATTGCGTGACGAGATGTCACTCCGTAATTTGGAAGCATTACTGATCACAAACCCAATAAATCGCCGCTATATCGCTGGTTTTACTGGAACCTCAGGTTATGTGCTAGTTACTTCAGATCACGCTTGGTTTTTGACAGACTTTCGTTATATGGATCAGGCTGCGAAACAAGCGGTCGGCTTCGATATCGTGGAGCATCTTCCTAAACCAATGGAATCCATTAAAGATTTGTTAAATGGTGTTCGGATTGAGAAGGTGGCCTTTGAACAGAACGACCTAACCTATGGTTCTTATCTTGGCTATGCTGCTGATTTGTCAGGCATAGAGCTAGTCCCTTCTTCAGGACTCGTGGAAAAGCTGCGGATGTACAAAGAGGATGGGGAAATTGTAATTATGCAGGAGGCTGCTGATCTTGCGGACAAGACATTCTCCCACATTCTTACCTGCCTGAAGCCAGGCATGACTGAGAAGGAAGTCGCGCTGGAGATGGAATTCTTCATGCGTAGGAATGGCGCCACGTCACCTTCCTTTGAAACGATTATCGCTACCGGTGAACGCTCTGCACTCCCACATGGCGTAGCTAGTGACCGTGTCATTCAGGGTGATGAATTCGTTAAGATGGATTTCGGAGCTTATTATAATGGTTATTGCTCAGACCTAACCCGTACGGTTGTCCTGGGGAAGCCCACGGACAAACATAAGGAGATTTATCAAATTGTCCTTGATGCTCAACTGCACTGCCTTGAAAACCTAAAACCGGGGATGACAGGCCGCGAAGGAGACGCTCTGGCGCGGGATATCATCGTCAAAGCAGGTTATGGCGATCGTTTCGGTCATGGTACAGGCCATGGTCTTGGTATGGAGATCCATGAGGATCCCCGTTTATCCAAGCTCTGCGAAACCGTTCTTGAGCCTGGAATGGTTGTTACGGTAGAACCAGGAATTTATCTGCCTGGATTTGGCGGTGTGCGTATTGAGGATGATGTTCTCATTACGGAGAAGGGTATTCGTATCCTCACCCGTTCAACCAAAGCCTTCTTGACGATTTAAAAGGGTTTGCCTAGCCAAAACACATCGGAAGCCTGAATTTTCAACTCGATTAAAACAACTCCTATAGCTTTTTTACATAACATTTGTGTAATGAGCTAAGGATTCGTTATACTTCAGTAAGAAATGATTTATTGCAATAGCTAGTCCCCATTTTCAAGGAGGTTATTTTAGTGATTTCAGTCAACGATTTTAAAACAGGACTTACCATTGAATATGATGGGGATTTGTTCTCCGTCGTGGAGTTTCAACACGTTAAGCCAGGTAAAGGCGCAGCATTCGTGCGCTCTAAGCTTAAGAACATGCGCAGCGGTAATGTCGTTGAGAAAACATTTCGCGCCGGTGAATCTGTAGCTCGTGCCCACGTAGAGAACCGCGAAACTCAATACTTGTATGCTGCAGCAAATGAACATACCTTTATGGATACAGAAACGTATGATCAATTCATTCTTGCTACCAAACAGCTGGAGTGGGAGCTTAAGTTCCTTAAGGAAAACATGAAAGTCAATATTATTAGCTACCAAGGAGAAATTCTAGGTATCAACCTTCCAAACAGCGTTGAGCTGCGTGTTGCTGAAACGGAGCCAGGCATCAAAGGAAATACAGCTCAAGGTGCTACTAAGAACGCCAAGCTGGAAACGGGACTAGTCGTTCAAGTTCCACTCTTCATTAATGAAGGGGATATGCTGATCATTGATACACGGGAAGGCAAGTACAGCTCCCGTGCTTAATATTCTTTAACTCTAGACCTTTGTTGCCAGAAGCTGAGGATTTGACGCTATGGTTAGCGCCAAATCCTTTGTCTGTATCAGAATCCTTTACTGCCGTAATGCGGCATTCTTGTAAAGAATAGTATGGCATCCTTATCGAGAAGGAGTGTGACTAGATTGTCTTTAATTGTGATGAAATTCGGAGGCAGCTCCGTGGGTGATGCTGACCGAATGAAGCGGGTTGCCACACGTATCGTGGAGCGCAAACGTGAAGGAAATCGCTGTGTGGTTGTTGTCTCCGCTATGGGGGATACAACAGACGAATTGATTGATCTGACGAAACAGATTGTTAGCGGTACGCCACCTACCCGCGAGATGGATATGCTGCTAAGTACCGGCGAGCAGGTATCAAGTGCCCTTTTATCGATGGCGATCAGTGAGCTTGGGGAGAAGTCGGTTGCTTTTACTGGCTGGCAAGCGGGGATCCGCACGGAGTCGCTTCATGGCAAAGCTAGAATCACCTCGATTGATCCTAAACGCTTACTTCACTCACTGGAGAGAGAGAATATTGTGATCATAGCTGGATTCCAAGGCTTGACAGAGGATGGAGAAATTACAACACTTGGCCGCGGTGGCTCGGATACAACGGCAGTTGCTGTCGCATCTGCGATCAAGGCGGATATTTGCGAAATTTATACCGATGTTGATGGCATTTATTCTACGGATCCTAGAATCGTCAAAGTTGCGAGAAAGCTTAAAGAAATCTCTTATGATGAGATGTTGGAACTCGCTAATTTAGGAGCTGCTGTTTTGCATCCTAGAGCCGTAGAGTGCGCTAAGCATAACAAAGTTAATCTCGTTGTTCGTTCAAGCTTTACCCAAAATGAAGGAACCCAAGTGAAGGAGGAAGCCTCTATGGAACAGGGAGTTGTCGTTAGCGGTATCGCCTATGATAAAAACGTTGCACGCATTAGTATCTTAGGAGTACCCGAGCGGCCAGGTCAGCTTGCTACGGTTTTTACGGCACTAGCTAACGAGAAGATCGACGTGGATATCATCGTTCAGAGTGGGGTTGTTAAGGGCCTTGCGGAATTTTCTTTTTCTCTCTCCGCTGCTGATCTTGATCGGGCAGTTGCTGTCATTGAAAGCACTCGCTCCGTCGTTGGTTTTCGTGAATTGACATCGGAAAATAATCTCGTAAAGGTGTCCATCGTGGGAGCCGGGATGGTTAGTACGCCAGGTGTTGCCGCCAAAATGTTTGCTACGATCTCAGACCTTGGTATCACGATTAATATGGTCAGTACCTCCGAGATCAAGACCTCTTGTGTAATTGATGGTTCCAGACTTAATGATGTCATTCTTGCACTTCATACAGCTTATGACCTCGATACGGATTCTACTGTTTTTGTCGGTGGTAAAGCCGAACGCAGGTAATCTTATCACGCCGTCATCATGTCTTATCATAGATAACACTTCAATGCCGACTGGCTTGCTGCCAGAGGCTTTGAAGTGTTTTTTTCATTGTCCAAAGATGAACTGAAAAGCTTTCATGAGCATCGCGGTTAAACCGGCCGCAAGAAGAGGGCCTACTGGAACGCCTTTAAGAAAAATGATGCCAAAAATCGAACCGAAGACTAAACCAACGACAATCTGTGGGTCTAACTTTAGCAGCTCGAGTCCACGACCATTTAAATAAGCAGCAGTTGCTCCACCGACAAGGGCAAATACTCCCGGAACACTCATGATCACGGACCCTATATCCTTCATGGAGATCTTTCCGTTGGCGAATGGAACCAAAATTCCAATCGTGAGAAAGAGCAGACCCATTTCAAGACCTCTTCGCTCCAAGGTTGGAAAAAAACGATCCAAGCTGAGTAGCTTGACCACAAGCAGCACACAGGCGGCTACTGTAATGATGTGCGATCGCCCGGCAAGCCCCACCAAAATTAAGATAAGTAAAATGTAATTACCATTCATGTCCTAATCACCTCTATCAAACGTAAGCCCTTTGCTCATTAAACACGACAATAGGGCTATCGCTTACATAAATATGCCATCATCCCATGGATAAGAAGCTAAAACTTTCTGATTGGATAAAAAATTGAGAGAGTCATATTTTTACCGTACAAGCATATAGTTGAACAAGATAATCGAAAAAGGGAGGGACGGATATGCCGGATAGCATCTTGGATATGCTGCCGACAGGACTAAAGACCGTCCTCACTAAGCTGCCACAAGGTGTGCTGGCACAGCTTGAGGAAATTCGGGTACGGGAAGGTAGATCACTAGAGATTTTATATGGGGGAGGGAGCAGCTTTCCCGCTGCGGATGGAACCCTTAGTAGAAATCCCTCTTGTGCATACACGCCTGGAAGAGAAGATTGTGCCCGATTGCTTGATTTGCTTACACGCCACTCACTGTACAGCTTTGAGGAAGAGCTTCGACGGGGATTCATTACAGTCGCTGGTGGTCATCGTGTCGGGTTGGCAGGACGAACGATCCTAGAGGCTGGGAAGGTCAGACTGATTCGGGATGTATCTGGCTTTAACATCCGGATCGCTCGACAGGTAAAGGGCTGTGGTGCCGCTGTTCTTCCGCAGCTTTTGGATAAGGATTCCGGCACGATTCATCACACCTTGGTCGTATCTCCACCTCAGCAAGGCAAAACCACTTTAATTCGCGACCTGATTCGGATGTTGAGCGAAGGCTCCAGTGGGCTTAAAAGCAGTCTGAAGGTTGCAGTTATTGATGAACGATCAGAAATTGCCGCATGTGTAAGGGGTGTTCCCACGTTTGATCTTGGCCCTAGGACAGACGTCATGGATGGATGCCCAAAAGCAGAAGGAATGATGATGATGATTCGTTCAATGTCACCGGAGGTGATTGCGGTTGATGAAATCGGGACCCTGCAGGATGCTGACGCCGTTTGGGAAGCCATGAATGCGGGGATACGAGTGATTGCTACAGCTCATGGACGTAATCTGCAAGAGGTGAAGAGCCGGCCCGCACTCAAGCAGCTGCTGGATGGAGATTATTTTACCAAGATGGTACTGCTAACGCGTCAAAAGCAATCCTTCATGGCTAGTGTAAGTGATCTGAGAGTTGCCAAGCATCAGGCAAGATCGCCGGATGTCATCACCTACGGTGGCTCACCATGTTAAGAATACTCGGGGCTGTGCTCCTATTGATATCGGGGGCCATGATTGGACTCTACCAATCCATGCGGCTCGCTTCACGGCCACGCCAAATCCGCCAGCTATCCTTAGCACTCCAGCGGTTGGAAACCGAAATCCTTTATGGCTCGACTCCTCTGCCTGAAGCACTGCGTTCAGCCAGTATACCACTCTCCTACCCGGTCTCGAATCTGTTCCTTGACGCTGCACAGGGGATGTCAAGCATCACGTCGGGGGTGTCTGCCGCAGAAAGCTGGAACAAAGCAATAACACAGGGCTGGAAGCTTACATTTATGAAGGATCCCGAGCGAGAAGCGCTGCACCAATTCGGCTCAACACTTGGGATATCCGACGCAGAAGATCAAGTGAAGCATATTCGTCTTGCCATTAGCCATCTGCTTATCGAGGAACGCAATGCTATAGAAGATGAAAAGCAATATGGAAAGCTTTGGAGAAGCCTAAGTATTCTGGGGTCGGCTCTCATTGTCGTCATTATGTTTTAGACTGGGGTGCCACATGAGTATCGATGTCGATGCGATCTTTCAAATAGCCGGGATTGGCATCATCATTGCAATGATCCACACCGTGCTTAAGCAGATGGGCAAGGAAGATATGGCCCATTGGGTGACGCTGATCGGGTTTGTCGTTGTCCTGTTTATGGTTGTTAATATGCTGAGCACATTGTTTCGGGAAATCAAAACCATTTTTCTCTTTCAGTAGGTGGATGAATTGGAAATTGTACAGCTTATCGGAATTGCGTTCATTGCTACCGTCCTCATTCTGATTCTGAAGGAACAAAAACCGATATTTGCCTTCTTACTGGCGACCTTTACTGGCATCATGATCTTTCTATATCTGCTTGGTAAGATCTCATCCGTGATCCATGTGCTTGAGGATTTGGCAGCACGTTCCGATGTTAAACCTGTATTTTTTAAAACGATACTGAAGATTATTGGGATTGCCTATATCGCAGAATTTGGTGCACAGATCGTTCGGGATGCCGGGCAGGAGGCCATTGCCTCAAAGATTGAGATGGCCGGTAAAATACTCATCATGGTGCTTGCGATTCCCATCATTACAGTTATTGTCGAGACAGTAATTCGGCTCATCCCGGCTTAGTGAATTTAGGAACTAAATTGTAACGGAGGCTGATCAGGATGCGCACGCGCATGAAACCGCTGCTGGTCATGGTCATCCTGTTCGCGCTTCTCTCTGCGGGACAGGCATTCGCTGCAACTCCAACGAATGCAAACATCCAGCAGTCGAACAAGCTTCCAACGGAAGGTGTTGAAGCTTACTGGGATCAGTTAACGAGGGATTATGGCGGATATTTCCCGGACAATACTACACCGACCTTTAAAGAAATGATGACATCAGGAGGCGGCTTCAAATTTAAGAATGTGCTCACCGCCCTATTGCGTTACTTCTTTCACGAGATTGTTGTCAATGGTAAACTGCTTGCCACTATCGTTGCCCTTTCCGTGTTCAGTATGATTCTCGAGACCATGCAGACAGCTTTCGAGAAACAAGCCGTTAGTAAGGTCGCCTATTCCATTTGTTACCTTGTCGTGATGGTGCTGGCAGTGAATAGCTTTGATGTGGGAATCGGATATGCCAAGTATGCTATCGGGAATATGGTTCATTTTATGATGGCGATTGTGCCGCTCCTATTATCGCTATTAGCTTCTATGGGAAACATTGCCTCCGTTACCGTGCTGCATCCGTTTATTATTTTCATGATCCATACCGTCAGCACCTTAATCTATACGATTATTTTTCCGCTCCTGTTCTTCTCGACTTTATTAAGTATCGTAAGCTCGCTTAGTGAGCGTTATAAGGTTACCCAGCTGGCGAAGCTTATGCGCAATACTGCAATTGGAATCTTAGGGTTATCGGTTGCCGTTTTCTTAGGCGTTATTTCCGTACAGGGGACCGTAAGCTCCGTAACGGATGGAGTTACACTTCGGGCCGCTAAGTATGTGGCTGGGAACTTCATTCCTGTCGTAGGTCGGATGTTTACCGATGCTTCTGATACGGTGATTGGAGCATCCCTGCTGGTTAAGAATACGATTGGGCTTGCTGGCGTAATTGTTCTGATTCTAATATGTGCCTTCCCAGCACTTAAAATATTAGCTTTAGCTATCATTTATCAGCTTGCTGCTGCGGTTATTCAACCACTAGGTGGAAGTCCGATTGGAACCTGTTTGCAGGTTATTGGCAAGAACATGATGTATGTATTTGCTGCTCTCGCCGCAGTAGGGCTTATGTTTTTCCTAGCGGTTACGATCATGATAGCTGCCGGAAATGTATCACTCATGATGAGGTGAAGGAGGTTAGCGGATGCAATGGCTGAGCGGATGGCTGAAGGAAATTGTCGTAATCATTCTCATCGCGTCATTTGCAGATTTGCTCCTTCCCAGCAAAACCATGCAGCGCTATGTGAAAACGGTAATCGGTCTTTTCCTGCTCATGCTGCTCCTCTCGCCTGTGCTTCGGTTGTTTCAGATGAATTGGGATACAGATAAGCTTCTGCAAGTTATGAACAACCAACAGAATACATCCGTTTTCAGTCAAAACAGTAACATCCAAGCCGTAAATTACGCAAGCCTGAATGCGATTCTGCAAGAAGGAGAACGGCTCAAGGCTGCTGATGATGCTTCAGCAAGAAAGCTTGTGGAGGAGCGGTTAGCTGAATCCTTACGACTTGGCATTGAGAGCCGATTTGATGAACAGGTGGTACAAGTTTCGGTCAGTACGGCAATAAATAAAGATCAAAGATTGGTTGTCAAAAATGTCACTGTGCTGTTGGCCACACATTCATCGGTTAAGAAAAAGCAAGGCTCCAGCATTGCGGCAATTGAACCCATTGTTCCGGTTGCACAGATAGCACCGATAACAATAAACACCAATGATGAAGACCAATATTCACAAGTTTCTCGAGAGGCCGCCGCAGAGAAAGATATTAAACAAACCTATGAGAGCGAGAACCTCACAGCCATTAACTCACTTATCCGTGATCAATGGCAGATTGATCCAAGCGCCATAATGATTAAGCGCCAAAAAGAGCAATAACGGATGTATGGGGGTGTATAAAAGCCATGATTAAATGGAATAAATGGTTGGAGAATTTGCCGGGAGTAGGATCAAAGGGAGATCTCAGAAAACCACACTTTTACCGCTGGTTGGTTCTACTTGGGCTAGCAGGGGCTTTACTGATGGTGCTAAATCAAGTAACGGTAAAAACAGTTGATCCAATCGGGACGGGCAGGGCATCGCCAGTTCAGGGGGATGGGCCCGTTGCTCCAGTGCTTGGAGGAGAGGGCAATAAGGAAAAAGCTACTTTTCGTGAATATGAGCAGGCTTATGAGTCTGAACTAAAAGAGCTTTTGCAGAAAATTGTCGGAGTCGGTATGGTGGAGGTTTTGGTGACGATTGATTCCACAGAGGAGCTCGTTGTTGAAAAGTCGCTCAAGCAGACTCGACAGACGACCAATGAGAAGGACCAAATGGGGGCAGTAAGGCAGATAACAGACATCACAAACAGTGGCGAAGTTGTCCTCTACCAGGTAGCAAACGGCGATCAAACTCCAGTGATTATCAAATATATCAAACCCAAAATCAGGGGAGTCGCTGTAGTCGCAGAGGGTGCAGAGAATTTAACAGTAAAAAAATTGCTGCTGGAGGCTGTGGAGCGGGGGCTCGATGTTCCGATGAACCGAATTTCCATTCTTCCCCGCAAGCGCTAATGAATAGGTTCGCCGGAAACCGGCGGAAAAACCAAGAGGAGGATATGAACAATGAATTCGAAGCGTCAAACAATATGGTTGGTTTCTATGCTTAGCTTAATGGTGGTCCTTTCTGCTTATTATCTTTTTACGGATGACGTGGATAAGCTAAATTCCGCATCAGATCAAATTCCAACCGAGCAGGTGGATGTGGCTTCCGAGCCCAAAGATATTACAGATGTTACCGCTGGCGCTGCTGACAAAAATATTTCAAACACGATAGACCCCATCCAAAGCATAACGGATATTGCGGACGCCAACGCCAACGCCAGCAAGGATGCGGAAGCGGCTCAAGCGGATGTTGGTGAAAGCAAAGGGGATGCAGCGGATGCAGCGGACGCCACAAACGGACAAGTGGCTGTCGGTGATACGGATAAGAGTGCATTGACAGACGCAGAGATCCTGAAGAAGGTAGAAGATCAAGAGCAAGATTTTTTCACCTTTCAGCAGCTCGCAAATAAAGAAGAATTGGACAAAAAGATGGACTCTCTCGGAACGCTTATGGCTAACTCCCAGGAATCCGTTGCAGTACAAACCAAAGCATATGATGATTACACGATTCTTGAGGATCAGCAATCAAGACAAACCCGCATCGAGGAGCAGTTGCTTAAAGACGGTTATGGAAATGTCGTCCTTCTTTCGGAGGGTGGAAAGTGGCGAGTCGTTGTAGCCTCTGAAAAGTTAGAAAAAAGCCAAGCTGTGAGTATTCTTGACCTTGTTACGAAAGAACTGAAAGTAGCCCCTGATAAAGTCATGGTTCAATATCGAAAGAATTGATAAAGACTTGGAAAGGGTCCAGATTATCTGGACTCTTTCCCTTTCTATAGATTATGATATAATACAAACGTTATAAGCGGTTCCATCCATTCACATGTAGTGAAGCAGGATCGCAACACCCAAAGGAGTGAAATTTCGTGTTCAAATTAAACGAGATCAAGGAATTGATCAAACTTGTCGATCAATCATCCCTCCAGGAGCTGGAAATTCAAGAGGAGAACAGTCGAATTTTTATTCGCAAGCCTAGCAGGACCGAGTCTGTTGTGGTAACCACTCCTATCCATCCTTCTTACCTGGCTGCAGTTCCTCAGGCTACGATGCAGGAAATAAGTCCTCCCGCAACTTCAGTGCCTGTAGAGGATACGAACAAGGCGGAGGCACCAAAAAAACCTTTACATAC
>JACMJI010000137.1 GCA_014380705.1 Gorillibacterium sp.
GGTAAAACGACTTTGATTAGAAAATTAATCACAGAAGCATCCATGCATGAGAAGGTTGTTGTACTGGAAAATGAATTTGGCAAAGTTAATATTGATGGCCAAGTATTAAAAGATAGCGGTGTTATAGTAAAAGAGCTGACCTCCGGCTGTATTTGTTGTAGTCTTTCCGGCAGTTTTGATGAGTCTATTATTGAAATAATAGACTCATTTAACCCTGATCGAATCATTGTTGAGCCAACGGGAATAGCCATGTTAAGTCAAGTTATAAGGAGTTGCACCTCAAATAAATATGCTGATTTAATCGAGCTAAACATGGTAATCACAGTTGTAGATGTCAAACGTTTTAAATTAAGCTATTCCTACTCAAAACCATTTTTAGAAAATCAAATTAAGGCAACACATTGTATTCTTTTAAGTAAGACAGAAGGAATGGATCATGAGGGCATTCAGGGAGTCATAAATCAAATTTCTGAAATAAATAATCATGCTCTTGTTATTCATTTGCCTTGGAATACAGTGACTGCAACTGAATTAATTAGCGTTGTTAAATACAAGCCTGTAGATAAATCTCTGAGTAACCATGCGATGGTAAACCGGATAAGTGTTAAACACGGGCCATCAATCGAAGCCTGTGAAATAGAAACTGAATCGAAATTTAACAAAATTAAAATTGAAGATATATTCTCTAAGTTTACAGAAACAACTGAGTATGGAAATATAATTAGAGGTAAAGGCGTGGTATCCGAGGATGGATTGGAAGGCCTCAAATTCGATTATGTACCAGAAGATTTAAGCTTTGAAAGTTTCAATTCAGTGGCACTTGGCAAGATATGTCTGATCGGTATGAATTTGAATAGAGCCAAAATAAAAGAGCTATTCATATGAAATCAATTAGATATTCGTCATAGTATGGAAAACTGCGAAGGTCAGATTTTGACTTCTCGCAGTTTTTTATTACTATTACCAATATAGACTTTAAACAATCAGATTGTTTAAAGTATTAAGCGTTCTCTTCATGGAAAAGCCGATATTCAAGGGCTATATTTAAGTCAGATCATGATACGAAGGAGTGTTTCGATATGAATGCTTTAACTGTATCCGAGCGGCTATTTGATACCTATAACGGCCTAGAGGATGTTAAGCATTATTATGGGTTGTTAGCTATATATGGACTTGTTCGAACTGCTCAAACGGGAGGGGATATTAAGCTACAAAACCGCTGTCGTTCTATTCTGGATCAATTTCCTGATGGGATAGAGCACCCTTATTACAATTTCCCAAATTACCGTATCGGCGGTTTAGCTAAGTCTTTCGCACTAATGGAAGGGTTACTCCCAGAGTCGGAATCACAAGTACGCGAGTACGCAGATGAGATTCTAACGGCACCACGTGACCATAAAGGCATAATGAAAATGCCAGGTTCAGGAGACCCCGGTTTAATCTGGATCGATGTGGCCATGGCCGTTACGCCATTTCTGTTGTTTGCAGGCATTAGCCTCAATGAGAATCGTTATATAGATGAAGCTGTCAAACAAACCTTCCTCATGATAGATGAGTTTATTGACCCTGATAATGGTTTGTTGCATCAATGCAAAAACTTCTTGGGTCCAGACCGTTACTCCGAGGACCATTGGAGCCGCGGCAACGGCTGGGGGTACATTGCCTTGACGGAGTTGGTGCAATATTTGCCCGCAGAATCACCCCATAGAGAAAAGGCTGAACAGTACTTCAAGGATCTATCCGCCGCCTTTCTTCCCCATCAATCCAAGAGGGGTTTATGGCGTCAGGAGATTCCATTCGAATATTCTTACGAAGAATCCTCTGGCTCAGCCCTTATCGTATATGGATATGGTGTTGGTATTCGAATGGGCATTTTGGATAAGCACTTGTACCAATCACCCTTCCATAATGGTGTTCAAGGGTTATACAAACATTGTGTCAATCCAGATTTCTCGACCGAGCTCAGTTGTCCGGGTAATCTATGTCCTGGGGAAGGTGAGGAGAAAGGGACCGTTAAAGCCTATGTGACGATCCCCTTGCCATACCGCAATGAACATCACAGCTTTGGACCACTCATGCTCGCCTTTACCGAAGCCTATGTCCATGGCATTAAAGAATTGAACAGAGATTGATTTCTTTATTCTAATATAAGGAGGCTGTATGATGATCCTACTAACACAAGAAGAAATTAGGACTTTAAGAGATCGTATTGAACAAGAAGACAAGCTAGGAGAATTATGGAAGTGCTTACTTAAGCGTGTGGAGAAGCAAACACATTCACCAGGTTTAGTTCAGCCCGGTGACACCATAGAATGGTGGCACCTCGTCTGGGAGCGGATTAGCGATGCTGCCTTTGTTTATGCTGTAAACGGCGATGAGCGTATCGGACAATGGGTGAGAGATGCCGTATTGGAAATCGTAAATAGACCAGGCACCGATTGGCACGGTCCAGCGTTTCGTGGACGGGGCAATCCTCAATATGGTGTTCTGGAAACCTCCCATGTTGGTTTGGCAGTGGCGGAAGCATACAGCCTGTGTACACCATTGTTCAGCGAAATGGAACAGAACCTTATTCTTAATAAGCTGAGGGAAGAGTGCCAATTACCATGCAAACGTTCGTTAGAGAGTGTCATGGAGAAGCAGGGCAATATCAGCAATTGGTTTATGGTTCTGCTGAACGGGTTTGGAACTTCATCTATCGTTCTCAATGACCGAGAGGCCGTATTGGAAACGGTACGTTACTATCAGACTGCGGCCCGTATGTTTAACTCGGACAGCTATGGAGAGTCATTACAATATTGGAACTTTGCGGCCCATCATCTCAGTAATCTAAACGAAATGCTCAAACGCTATGATGCGGAACTAGCGAAACAAGCCGATCTCATGTGTTACGCTCGATGTATTCCGTGGGCGGTTCAATCTCATTTATACATGAAGCCGCTAGGCAGCTCGGAAGACACCATCTTCCCACGTGCCATTAACTTTGGGGATTCAGCGGCCGTCTTTCGTCCCAGTGCCAACCTTTTACTTCAGGTTGCAAAGCACGCCAAGGAACAATCCCCGGTACTAGCTGGACTCGCCCGTTGGTTATTCGAGGAAACCTATTCCGTTCTGGAATTAGAGCAAAATGAGCTAGCTACCTTTGGCTTCATCAATTCCTATCAGTTTATGAGCTTAATCCATTACTCCGATGCGGCAGCGTCGCTTTCACCGGAAGAAGCTGGCTTGCCTCTTGTTCAGGTGTTTGAAGCAGGAAATGTCATTGTCCGCGATGGATGGAAGAATAAAGCTACGGTCCTTGGCACGCAGGCTGGATACGAAGTGATGAATGTAACGAGCCACAATCATATGGATCAAGGTTCATTTAATCTGGCTCATCGAAATGAACGGTTCTTTATCGACCCAGGACACGCCTGCTACCGGCTGGAAACTCAGGCGAAATCTATTGCTACCTCCTCCCACAATACTTGGACCTTCCAGGTAGAAGGACAGCAACAGCCGCTGATTCAACAAACGATTGAAGGAGTAAACTTTTGGAATCCTACAGACTCTTTAGTCCAGCGTAAATTTGTAAGTTCTATGGATGGGATAACGATTATCCGAAGTGATCTCGCCCAAGTATATGGACAGCGTATTCTTAAAGCGGAGCGTACATGGATTACAGCATTCCCTCATGTCATGATGATCATCGATAGGATCGTGTCTGACGAACCGGTTAAGACACAGGCTCATTTTATGCTGAACAA
>JACMJI010000138.1 GCA_014380705.1 Gorillibacterium sp.
CCTGAACCGCCAATCCCCTTAAGATGCTTGATCAGTAGGCTTACCTTGTTGCCATGATCGCCGTAGCGAAGGAACAAGGAGCACACGCGACCAAGCGCTTCTGCCATGGCAAATACGTCCGAACCCGCTTTACCGACATTAAGGAAGATTTCGCTTGGTGCATCACCTAGGTCGTTGATCGTGATGTAAGCCATTCCGAATGGCGTGTTGATCTTATATGTGGCGCCCTTGAGAATTTGTGGGCGGCGCTTATATTCTTTGTCGATCACTTTGGTTTCCTTGCGCTCTGGTGACACAGCGAGAGCACCCGAAATTTTCTTCATCGTGCTAAGGTCAATATCCGCAGCGTCTTCCGTTTCTGCCTCTCCTTGGAATTCCCCACAAGCGGGAGATTCCAACAGTGCATCCGCATCTAGATCATCCATATTATCTTGATCAGCCACTACAGCTTCCTTCTTCTCTGTAGATAGTACCTGCTCGTTGCGGCTGCCATCGCGATAGATGGTCACACCCTTGCAGCCAAGGTCGAAGGCCAACTCATAAAGCTGTGCGGTTTGCTCTACCGTAAAATCATTGGGAGCATTAGCCGTTTTCGAGATCGAGCTGTCTATCCAACGCTGAATGACGGCTTGTACCCGGATATGATCCTCAGCGGACAAACTCATCGAAGTTACATAGAAATCCGGAAGTTCTTCACCCGGATGTTGCTCCAGCCAATTCTGAGCAACTGGTACATATTGTTTATCGAACCCCAGGCGGCTCTGACGGAAATATTCAAAGGCAAAATACGGCTCGATTCCCGTAGAAGTCCCCACCATCGTGCCTGTGCTGCCTGTTGGCGCTTGGGTAATGACGGTTACGTTACGCATCCCATTCTGGCGAATCGATTCGCCCACTTCGGGGTAAGCTGCGGTCAGATTCTTCATGAAGCCGCTTTGCAGGTAAAGCTCGGTGTCGAAATGCTGGAAGGAGCCTTTCTCCCCAGCGATCTCAGACGAAGAGAGATACGATTCAAGGGCGATAAACCCGTAGAGCTTGTCCAGAAATTCGAGTGATTCTGGGCTGCCATAACGAATCTCAAGCTTAATCATCAGTTCAGCCAGACCCATAGAACCAAGTCCAACGCGGCGTTCACCCTGTTGGTTAACGCGATTCTCCTCGAAGTGGTACGGTGTACGGTCGATTACATTATCTAAGAAACGCGCGGACCAACGAACCACCTTGCTAAGCTCGGCCCAATCCACATCGTGATTGTCAGCATCATAGAACTTAGAGAGGTTAATGGCGGATAGGTTGCAGACACCCCAAGCTGGGAGTCCTTGCTCGCCGCACGGATTAGTGCAGATAATCGGATTAAAGTACCAGCTATTGGACATCTGGTTGTAGTATTCCATGAAGACGATCCCTGGCTCTGCTGACTTCCAAGCGGATTCGATAATCGTGTTCCATACATCGCGAGCGCGAACGGTGCGGATGACCTTAACCTCTCTACCGGCCTTCTTCCACTTGTCCAGATCGCCATCCCATTCTTTATCATACTCCGGTGCACTGCTGTCCGGGAATACGAGCTCCCAGTCCAAATCTTCCTTAACGGCCTTCATAAAACCATTGCTCACGCAAATCGACAGGTTGGCATTGGTCACTTGACCCATCGTCTGCTTAACCGTAATAAAGTCCATCAGATCGGGATGCCAGTCGTTCAGCATAAGCATGAGCGCGCCGCGACGGCTTCCTCCCTGCTCGATCAAACCTGTTGTATAGCTAAACAATCCGCCCCAGGATACAGCCCCGGAAGAAGAACCATTAACTCCTTTAACAATCGCGCGACGCGGCCGCAGCGAGGACAGGTTAATGCCAACTCCGCCACCACGAGACATAATTTCGGTCATCTCGGACAACGTAGCCATAATGCCGCCACGGCTATCATGAGGGGAAGGAATGACGTAGCAGTTAAATAGCGTCAGCTCATCACTAGCTCCCGCACCAGCAGCAATTCGTCCACCAGGTACCAGCTTCCAGTCATCAAGAATATAACGGAATTTCTCCGTCCATTCCTTTTGCTTCTCCGGTGTTGCTTCTACGGAAGCCATTGCACCCGCCAACCGATCCCAAAGCTCTTCTGGTGTTTTCTCTTTCGTCAGCGTCAGCTTCTCAACGTCTGCATCGATTAAATCTCCACTGCGAAGTTTAACCGTAACGATCTGACCCTTGCGCTCAATGACCTCTCCTACCTCTTTGGCAGGGAATTTCGGGTCGTCTTTTGTCAGAACGAGGACGAGATCTCCGACCTTGGTATGACTAGTATCGGCATCTTTCATGGCGTAGCGGTCTAGAAAAATCTTCTCGCTCAAGCCTTCCAGACGGTTCAATTGTACAGTATTCATTAAAAATCCTCCTTAAGTATGGCTCGGTTTAGTGAACAGAGTAATGAGGGGTGTTTCCAGATTTAGTGCAGTAACTTATTATACAACACAATATTTAGTGTTACGAGTAACTTTTAAACTATTTTTCAAAAAAATAACCATCTAGATCTTCCAAGCTTGTCATTTCGCAATTATTCGCTTTATCTGAAAAAGGGCTCTTTAATCATACCCTAGTTCGGAAGGTTATGAAAAGTCTCCCCTTCGTCCATACTATATGAACTGACAAGAAACGGCATTTCAATTAGAGGAGGAACCCCCATGAGCCTGACGGATTCAAATGTTGTAATTAAACCGCTCGGCGAAGGGCTTAATATTCACTTTGAACGCGACTGGTTAGGAGATCTACAAACCCGTGTAGACAACAACGGTCCATGGGATCGTCCCGAGTTGTTTCAGCTTGCGCTGGAATCAGAAGCTGCTCGATTGGTACAAAGCTTTGATGAGCTGCAGTGTCTGCGGCACCTGCCTAGCTTTACTCCACTTGCTCACCAAACCGAAGCCGCTCGAAAGGTGCTTCTAGAGATGCGAGGGCGGGCTATTCTTGCAGATGAGGTTGGCCTTGGTAAAACGATAGAAGCAGGCTTAGTGCTTAAAGAATATATGGTGCGCGGCCTGGTCAAAAAAGCCCTTATTCTCGTTCCAGCCTCCCTTGTTCTCCAATGGGTGAGAGAGTTAAACCAGAAATTTGGCATATCCGCTACTGCCCAGAAGAAATCCTATATGTGGGCAAACACCGATGTAATCGTAGCCTCCATTGATACAGCGAAACGCCCTCCGCACCGGGAGATTGTCCTGGACCTCGATTATGACATGCTCATTATCGATGAGGCGCATAAGCTGAAGAACAAAAAAACAACCAACTACCAATTCGTCAGTGGCCTCCGCCGCAAATATTGCCTGCTTCTAACCGCTACCCCCGTTCAGAACAATATGGACGAGCTATATAATCTGATTCATGTTCTAAAACCCGGTCAGTTGGGTGGAGAAGGAAGCTTTCAAGACAATTTTGTTGTTGATAAAAGAATACCCAAAAACGAAGGCATCCTTCAAAGTGAATTATCCAAAATCATGATTCGCAATCGCCGCAGCGATGGTGGCGTTGATTTTACCAAGCGCGTGGTGAAGAATATCCCTCTGAAGCTTTCGCCTGAGGAACAAGCCTTGTATGACGGAGTGACGCGTTTTGTCAAGGAA
>JACMJI010000139.1 GCA_014380705.1 Gorillibacterium sp.
AGGAAATAAAGTGAGGCAAATAACTGATCGTCTGGATCACGCGCTTGAAGACCATATTTCGAATCTCATTCAAACATAGCGCCAAGAATATAGGGGCGGGAAAACCACATCCTAATTTAAATAGACTGATTGCTATGGTGTTTCGCATGATCTGCCAAAAATTTGATGAATTGATGAATTCATTAAAATGCTTAAATCCTACCCAAGGACTACCCCAGAAACCCTTAAATAAACTGTAGTCCTGAAACCCCATCAGGATCCCCCACATAGGGATGTAGCTAAAGACAATGATAAATAGCAGTCCAGGGATAACCATAGATTGAAACTGCCATTGCGACTTGAATATTGTCCACGTTGAATTCTTTTTACTTATCAGCATTCGTTCTTGTATGGATGCTGTCTTCATCCGTTATCACCTCCTGCAAGTTCATCCTTTTGTTAACTTCATTATATCTTTATCGATATGAACCTTCGATTGTCGAATACTACGAAAATGTACACTACAAAGGCTTCTTACTCCGTTTCAATTTCAAGCCAATTTGGCTCGTCTGTACTTTGGTTCTGTACGAAATAGACATCCCCTTGACGCTGGTGCACCACGGTAGCTCCATTCAGCCGAACGCAGGAAATACTTTGTTTGGACATAAAGGCGATTGTTCCACCTTCTTGAAGCAAAAAGTGAAACTTTGTCTGGTTATTATACTGCTGCATAACGGTCGCCGAACTGATATATTTTCCAATGCATCCGAACATTGCAATCCCGTGTCTTATAGGTACGAGCTGATATAACGCAACTTCTTGTGGAGCTAATGTAAAATCGATAACACCATCACTTTCTAACCATTTGCCAGATTGGCTGAAATGTTCATACACCGCATATTCCTCTTCTTTCAATAGGGGAACATCCGATATTCTTATTTCCCCTGCCAATGGGGTATCAACTGAACTCACATGGAAGGCCGCGATAACCCCGTTCTCCTGTTTGGAATTCCATATTTTCATAAGATAGGGTTCATCAAGTGGATTGTTCAGCAGCATATCTGGTGTTGGCATCCCTGGTCGATCGCAGCGGAATATTCTTCCTGTTGAATTGATCAGTGGCCATAGCACATCGGGATCGGTTTTTCCAGGGGCGTCGCTGATGTAAACAGGACCTCCACTAACCGCCCGAAGCACAGAATGCCTGAGCGCGTCCCTATGCTGCGTCCACCACATGTCATAATCGCTCCAATAAAATGCCCCCTGATATACGGAGTTATAAACGTTCTGCAATGCATGTTCAGCAAAACCATTCTCTGCTTGGGGAAAGAAATCATCGCTGCTGCGGGACAAAGCAGAATTCGGCCGATGCCACATATTCTCCGAGGCCATCCCCATGCAATTCATCATGACACCATCAAAATGCAAGCCAACGGATGTTTCCAAGGCACGGTGTGTCTCCTGAGCTGCTCTTCCAACGGCTACAGCTCCACTCAACAGATTAACGAGCACACTTTGGTAATCGACTTTAACAAAATCAACGCCTTGCTCACGCAATGAGCTGTGGAAGGCATCCCAGAAGGCAAAACCGCGATATCGGTCAGGATACGGAATTAGCTTGCCGCAATGCGTACGAAATAGTTCGTTCTTGAAGCGAAGGGCAAGCTCACTTTCGGGATTCACCCCATTCCAATATGCTGTAATGGCATGCCATACCCCGACTTGCTTCATTCCGTAGGTAGACTTCATTGCACGGATGACACCCTCCAAATTGTGTGGAAACTTTTCGTGAGAGGCTTGGAAGGAATGCAAGGCTTTATTCCGCTCATCCAGCCATCCATCATCGATCATTACCCATTTCACTGGGAGTGCCAAGTTCTTAAACTCCTGCATTTTACCCAATAGACCTTCTTCGCTCACATCGGTGTAGAAAGCATCCCATGAACACCAACCAAGGTATTCCATTGATTCTGGATAACGGCGCACCTCTCTGTCTAAAACCAATGAACCAGAACAACGCAACCCCCATTGTGCTGTCTTTTTAGTGATCTCGAAAGGATCTTTACCTGCGGTGAGGACAAAAGCAAGGGTTTCAAAATTGCTGTAGCCGCTGTCATGCGCAGATATTGATAATTCCAACCCGCTGGATTGCCCCGATAGCTCTGCTTTAAACAGACTTGAACATACAGGTAATATATGGTGAAAGATACCTTCTTCCGTCCATAATAAGGATTGCGTTTTCTGTGGAATGTCCTCCAGTCGTTGTGGAAAAGACGGTCTGGACCACCATGCCTTATGCAAGTAGTGAGCAAGCATGTTGCTCTCATGCTCAAGAGAGGAAACCTGAAGGCAAATACCGTTAACATTGGCAATGTTCTCGCTTAAACCGCTCACAAAGAAGCTTTTTGACTCCCAACTCACAAAACATGCGATTGCCTCGTCGTAACAGCGAAAACGCAGCATGAGACGAAGATCCCCCTCGTTCCCCGAAGCTTCTGCGACATAATCGATGTAATTGCCATAACGATCTGCACCTTCTTTCTCATGGAGCTGCATAGCTAGCAAGTCGGGGTTTAAACCGCTCTCTAAAGTAACAACTCCATTTATCCCTTGAAGAAGCACTCTGTCATCCAGTAATACATCCAGTCCTTGTGTTGATTGCTTTATATGAAACATCGTTACAACCCCTTTGTTCGTTCTGCATAATATATTCCGTTTCCACAAGTCACTGCATATAGCGTTCCGCTAAGGGGGTCAATGTCTATGCCTTTATACCGAAGTGCTCCAAGGCTCGTATCCATAATGGGCTTCCAGGTCTGTCCCTGGTCTAGACTGCAATATACCGAAGAAGGGCTATTTGACCAGTATAAGGGTTCACATACAACATAAAGCTCATTGTCGTTGCCGATAGCCAAGGATGAGGCATTATAAAGGTCATGATTTACAGGGAAAAGCTTGTGCCAGCTTGCCCCTCCATCTTCACTTCGCCATAATCCCTCACGTATAAACCCAGCATAAAATACACCTGGGCGGTTCGGGTCCGCTTTGATCATATTTAACACGGAAGACTGATGTGCCCCGAATGGAAGCTCGAAACCGATCCTACTCCATGTTTCACCGCTGTCTAAAGATTTGAACAATCCTTCCGTCCACTCGCCGGCGTACAAGGTCCCAGGTGCATAAGGGTCTGAACACAAGAGTTGGTTCGTACCGCATACATTCTTAATTTGGTATACAACAACAGCTAGTAAATCCGATTCGATAAACTTCTTTTTGTGGGGCAGTTGAGTAATATAAACCGGGAGGAAGGAGGAGGTGATGCTCCATGATTCTCCCCAGTCCTTAGAACGGTATAGCCCTGCGCCGTCCTTGACCATGCCGTCCACATAAGCGTAAAAAACACCTTCTTGCTGTCCGTCCTCAATCATTGCTTGTACAAACAATCCTTCATTCAAGATTAATACAATTCTCCCAGCCTTTTTGGCAAGATCATACTTGGCAATACAATGTCCGCCATCGCGAACATGACCGGACAAGATCAGCTCAGGCATATAGCGGGAGAAGGTAGCCGCCGTCGTCCCATGTGTTTGAGGAATTCGGGGCAAACCGTAACAAGTCTTACCGCCATCGGTTGTAACTGTAACGTTATGGTCTCCCATGGTGAACATGGCAATCCCTGTTCTAGTCGGATGTGCCCTGACGCTCTCCAAACAGGTCGTGTTTAATCCTGTAAAATCATAGCCGTTCCATGTATGTCCTTCATCCTTACTTTGCGCCACGCCAAACCAATTGGAAAAATACAAATGCTGGTGGTTCCGCGAATCTACTCTTACCTTACAAATAGACCAGCCAGAACAATAAAGCTCCAAATAGGAGGGAAAGCCTATTATATCTTTCTCTGCAAGTTCTGCCAGCAAGCTCCACGTTTCTCCCCGGTCTTCAGACTTATATATGGGAAAGGGGGGAAGACCTTCATGATGGGGGCGCAAATCACCTGCTGTATATAGCACAAAGCGGTCATTGTCCCCATTCGATGTAACTGTCAAATAATCTAATACTCCAGGCAGACCGCTGCTGATCGAATTCCAGCTCAAGCCCCCATCCCGACTTCTCATCAATCCTTGACCTACCGTTGAAGCGTATAGGGCGGAAGGATCCCCCGGGTCAAAGGCAAGTTCTGTAATATTCAGCCCTTGATGGATAAGCTCCCAGCGTTGTCCCCTATCTCTGCTCACAAATAAATTGCTTAATTCTCCCCTGGGGAAGTCGTGACATTGTTCCAGATTGCTTGCCCAAACAGAAGGATCATCCCCTTCATACAGCGCTCGTTCCCCAAAGGTGCAGGCATAAATGAGGTCAAGGCTATAGGGATGAATAGCTGCACAGACAATACGTTCCCCTTTCAGTCCGGAATAGTTCCAAGCATTTCCGCCGTCATTACTGATCCATATTCCTTTGCTGTAACCCCCGGCTATTGCAAACTGTTCGTCATGAGGAGAGAAAGCAATTACCTCCCCGCAGTACCGTGTTGGGCCATTTCCATAAAAGTCAACTTCCCCGCAAACATCCGTCCAGGTTTCCCCACCATCCTCCGACCTATGAAGAGTACCGAACATAGTGTGGTCACGAACATCCCCAGAAGCGCGAAGCAATACACCGGGCTGATAATAGCTGGCAGCAATGCTGCGAACCATATGATGATGACAATCCGTCATTCCACGATTTACTGCTTCCCAACTCCGTGCGCCATCATGGCTTTTAAACACTCCCGCGACATCGCACCGCGCATACCATTGCTCAGGCTTGAAAGGGTCCTGTATAATCCCGGTAATATAGCCACCGCCACCCATCAATGACGAATGCCATTTATACTGTGTTTCATTCATGGTAATTCCCCGCTTCTAGAAAATGAGTTCTATCCTACTATTATTTTACTACCTTCAATTCGATCCTTCGATTATCCTAACCACTCATAATGTGCACATATCAATGATCGTATAGAAAATAGAGGGGATGCCCAAGGGAAAGCGTTAGGCTGACGGCTGCTTGCCAGAACAGAACAAATAGCGATCATTTTGATCGCTATTAGGGTCGGGGCGGCCTCGCGGGGCTGCTTTTGTGGGATTTAGCGATCATTTTGATCGCTAAACCGGCGCTGGAGGGCGCTAGGCTAGAGAGGGTAACCCAAAACTTATAAATACTTTAATGGTGTTATAGACCGGAGGCACTGCCTCCGGTACTCTTTAAGTAGTGGAGATACTCCACACATCTTAACCTACACTCACTGCCCTGAAAATAAAAAACGAACATTTTCATTCATCCTTGGTGCCGCCCAAGCGGCATGGAAGTCTGATAGAATGAAAAAGATCGCAATCCACTTGGCCAATATGGCCTAAGGGATGCGATCTTTTATATTTAAATTACTTCCTTCTATAATAAGGCAGCCTGCTTAACGGAACTTGGATCTCGCTCGTACAAGGTCCCTCGACTTCACTGCCGTCATCCCCAAGCCATGTCCCTTTGGGAAACTGAATGCTGCGAGCACGTGCACCCTTGCACAAGACCGGGGCCACCAAGAGATGATCACCCAGCATAAACTGATCTTTAACGGTCTCCATGCCTTCTTCTGGAAACACATAGGCCATATGACGCATAATCGGCTCACCCGTGATTGCTGCATCTTTTACCAGCGCCATGATTTCTGGAGCCATTCGCTCATGCAGCTTGGCTGCGTCAACACATCGTTGCATATGCTCATGATCCAACACACGCCAGGGCGCCGCTGAGAATTGCATCATCGGGAATAGCGCCGAGCTCTGTGCATAACGGACAAACAGTTCCGCATCCAGCTTGTCCAAGTTCGCCGTAAAGTTCAGGTACTCTCCGCCGCCAATCATATCGGGGCAGTTGAAGGCATATCCGAGCAACCCTTGAGCAAGTCCGTCGGGGAGCAAGGCGGCAAGTCCATTGCCTTCCCATGAATGATGTTTATCCTTCAAGCGCTGGGCAAGAGGCTGTCCCCCTAACTTCCAGCAAGCCCTGTATTCATTCAGAGCATAACGCAGTCCGATCCGCGCCCAAGCTTCACAATGCCCGTTTCTACTCGTTGGCACGGCGCTCATGTCACTTGCTTCATAACAATCTAGATCTCCTGCATCCAGCTTAAAGCCGTCTACACCGTACTTGGTCTGTAACCCATCGAGTTGACCCGTTATCCACTCTACCGCTTTGGCATTTGTGCAATCGAGTACCGCACTGCAGCCGTTCCACCATCTGCGGATGGCTGTTGCACCCGTACTGTCCTTCAGCAGGACCCCGGTCGGTTCAAGCTGACGAAATACCAGCGTATCTGGACTAATGAAGGGACATACCCACAGCATTAATTTGAAGCCCATGGCGTGAAGCTCGTCAATCATCCCCTTAGGGTCAGGAAACCGTCCCGAGTGGAACTCCCAGGTGCCATAAGGTCCATGCCAATTATCATCGATCATAATGACTCCGGGCGCCATCCCCATCTCGAGTACAGATTTGGCATAAGCGAGCACCTTCACCTGCGTCGGTTCATAAAGTAATTCGATCCATAGGTTGTATTGAGGCGCCGTAAAAAGCAGTTCGTCGGGATATGATCCTGCAGGTGGAAAATAAGTGCGGCTGACATAATTGTAAGCCTCTCTAAGATTCCTGTGTCCCTCACCCTTTTCTAATATTCCGTCACAGCTCTCTACATGTAGAAGCCCGTCCTCGAATGAAAAAGCAAAAGGCTTCTCCGACCATACATATCTGCCTCGATTGGATATCAATAGCGGTACACCCTGGTTTCCATCCAAATTAACGGATAGATCCGCTTTGAACGGGGTTTGTCCGTAAGGCATGTTCATTCCGTCGGCCACTTTCCCTCCCCACCAGTATTCACCCGGCAATAATGCTATTGTAAGCCGCTCATCCTTCATCGTCGCTTCCCCCTGATCATCATCTTATGGCTTCATCTTACCAATGACACCAATGAGGCGGCAATCTGAATATTTTGCTTGAAAAGTAGTAATATATTGACCTATACTTAGCAAAAGGTTTTATTAAAAATGATCCTTCGCGGGGTGTTCTATGATGTTAAAACAATCCTCTTTTGCCTTTAGAGAAGCGGAAGGTGTTATGAAAAAACAGCGACTTCCGTTTATGACGCTCGACTCGATTGGCTGGGACTCGGTTGATATAGAGGATTATTCATATAGCGGGGATCAACGCCCTGACACAGGACATGTTATTTTTCAATATACACTGCGGGGACAAGGCCAAATCGATTTGGATGGCTCTACACATCTTCTGAGTGCAGGCAGTGGTTTCCTTGTTAAAATTCCTAGTCTCCACCGCTACTATTTCAGCTCTCTTGTGAAAGAACCTTGGGAATTTATATGGATGAATATACGCGGCGAGGATGCGATATGGTACTGGGATAGACTAATCGAACGGTTCGGACCAATCCTGCAACTCCACCCGGAATCACGACCCATTCAAACCTTCTGGAAGCTCTTCAGCTTCATATCTAATGAGGAATCACCCGATAAATTTGCAATATCCGCCCATGTATTCGAATGGATTTTGTCCATGATGCAAGTTACGGATGACGATGCCTTGCAAACACAGACCAATCCCATTATTCTCAAGGCCAAAAGCTATATGAAACAAGCTTTATCACAACCGATTACACTCGACGATGTCGCCGCTCATGTCGGTGTATCCAAGCATTATTTATGCAGACTCTTTCTAAAATTCAACGAACTCACTCCCCTGGAATACATGCGTCGAAGAAGAATCGAGCTTGCTGCTTCTCTGATTCGTAACACGGAAGTGTCTATACAAGAGATTGCCCTCCAAACCGGATTCGATAGTTCCAGCTACTTTGGCAAAATATTTCGCCACTATCTAGGGATCAGCCCCCGCGAGTATCGAATGATGAAGCTGCAATTTCCTTATAAGAAAA
>JACMJI010000140.1 GCA_014380705.1 Gorillibacterium sp.
ATAGGCGTTTTTACCAAAAGAATCGTAACTATGATAGCGTTTTCTTTCTCTTTTGAGAAAATCCTCTGCTTTTCATTCCTCACCTATAAAGCGGGATATATACTCAATAAAAAAAAGTTGATTGACGTTAGGAAATCAATGATGATATTATGCTTTTATAAATCACATTAAGTTTATCGGAATAATGAAGTTTAGGGAAAGGGTTAAACAAGTTATTGAGGTTAGTACTTATTATACGGAGAAGGAGTGGATCAACAAATGACAAACAAACAAGCGACTCAATGGAAAAGCTGGCTGCGAAGGGGAGCAGGGCTTGCAGTGGCAGGTGTTCTTATTATTGGTGTTATAGGTTGCGGTAGTAGTGCTGCAAATACGAAGGGAGCATCTTCAACAGCTTTAAAAGTTCCCAAACCAATAGAACTGCTGAATGTTTCCTATGATCCGACTCGGGAATTATATGAGGCTTTTAATCAGTCCTTTGCAGAATATTGGAAGAAGAAAACAGGGCAAACCGTTACAATCCAACAATCCCACGGCGGTTCAGGTAAACAGGCTCGTTCGGTTATCGACGGATTGGAAGCTGATGTGGTGACCCTTGCTTTGGCTTATGACATCAACGCAATTGCTGAATCGGGGCTGCTCTCCAAGGAATGGCAAAACAAATTAGAACATAATAGCTCGCCTTATACATCGACAATCGTTTTCTTGGTGCGCAAAGGGAATCCCAAAGGCATCAAGGATTGGGATGACTTGACCAAGACAGGAGTCGAAGTAATTACACCCAACCCGAAATCATCGGGAGGCGCGCGGTGGAATTACTTGGCCGCTTGGGGTTACGCACTTAAGCACAATAATAATGACGAAGCCAAGGCACGTGAATTTGTGGCAGCTTTGTACAAAAATGTCCCGGTACTGGATTCTGGGGCGAGAGGCTCAACAACAACCTTCGTTGAACGAGAAATTGGCGATGTGTTAATAGCTTGGGAGAACGAGGCCTACTTATCACTAAATGAACTGGGAGCAGATAAGTTTGATATTATCTCTCCGTCAGTTAGCATCTTGGCGGAGCCCCCAGTAGCTGTTGTTGATAAAGTTGTCGATAAGCGAGGAACACGTGAAGTTGCTCAAGCTTATCTGGATTACCTCTACACTGAAGAGGGTCAAACCATCGCTGCTGAAAATTATTATCGACCCCGCTTACCGTCCGTTGCTGATAAATTTAAAGATAAATTTACTAAGATTGAATTATTCAGCATCAGCGATTTTGGTGGATGGACACAGGCACAGAATAAGCATTTCAGTGATGGCGGCGTTTTTGATGAGATTTACCAGCCCAAGTAATGAGGGGTATTTGATAAGCGGAGGAATTTTCTTATGACTCGTGTCCGGAAAATAAAAAGCGTTCTTCCAGGCTTTGGCCTCTCTATGGGCTTTACAATTTTATATATGAGTTTAATCGTGCTGATTCCATTAGCTGCTGTCTTCCTGAAAGCATCTACTTTAAGTTGGGACCAATTATGGCAAACTGTAACCGCTCCTCGTGTGGTCGCCTCTTACAAAATAACGTTTTACACGAGTTTTGTTGCCGCTGTGATCAACGCTGTTTTTGGCTTTGTGGTCGCTTGGGTCCTTGTTCGCTACCGTTTCCCTGGCAGAAGAATAATGGATGGAATGATTGATATTCCATTTGCTTTGCCTACAGCAGTTGCCGGAATCGCATTGACGACGATTTATTCGCCGAACGGTTGGATCGGAAGCTTACTTGGTAAGATCGGCATTAAAGCGGCTTATACTCCGCTTGGGATCATCATCGCACTGACTTTTATCGGGCTTCCTTTTGTGGTTAGAACCCTGCAGCCTGTTCTTGAGGAGCTGGATAAGGACCTTGAGGAGGCTGCGGCTAGCTTAGGCGCACATCGCCTTCGCACCTTCGCTAAAGTTATTTTCCCAGAAATGCTATCACCACTACTGACGGGATTCGCCCTTGCGTTTGCACGTTCACTTGGTGAATATGGCTCCGTCGTTTTTATATCAGGCAATATGCCGATGAGGACGGAGATTGCTCCTTTGCTAATTATGACTAAGCTTGAGCAGTTTGATTATGCAGGGGCCACTGCTATTGCGGCGGTATTGCTTATTCTGTCCTTTACTATGCTGCTTTTTATAAATCTGGTGCAATGGCGAACGAATCGGAGGATGCTGCCGAGATGACGCTCGAGCTAAAGGAGGTTTCCTATGTCCGTGATCACGACCACACAGGCAGCTAGACCACAATCGAGGCCGCGCCATCTTAATGAATCGCCATGGGTTCGCTGGACGCTAACGACTGTTGCTGCATTATTCTTGTTCGTTATATTGGTCCTTCCCCTTGTTTCTATATTTGCCGAAGCTTTCAAAAAGGGGGCGGAGCTGTACTTCGCTTCCCTCAAGGAAAAGAATGCTTTAGCTGCAATTAAGCTGACCCTCCTTGTTGCACTCATAGCTGTTCCACTTAACACGATCTTCGGGGTTGCCGCTGCATGGGCCATCACTAAGTTCCGATTCAGAGGGAAAAATATTCTCCTAACTTTGATCGATCTGCCCTTTTCCGTATCCCCCGTTATCGCAGGACTTGTCTTCGTTCTTATTTTTGGCGCTCGTGGCTGGTTTGGCCCTTATTTGTCTGAGCATGATGTAAAGATTATTTTTGCTGTCCCCGGCATCGTTCTTACCACCATTTTCGTCACCTTTTCTTTTGTAGCGAGAGAATTGATCCCCCTCATGCAAGCGCAGGGTACTGTGGAGGAGGAAGCAGCAGCTAGTCTTGGAGCAAATGGATGGCAGATTTTTCGCAAAGTTACTTTACCCAATATTAAATGGGGGCTTCTATATGGAGTGATCCTCTGTAATGCTCGGGCAATGGGCGAGTTTGGAGCTGTATCCGTTGTATCTGGGCATATCCGCGGCAGAACCAACACTCTCCCGCTTCATGTAGAAATTCTATATAACGAGTATAACTTTTCCGCAGCGTTTGCAAGTGCTTCATTACTCGTCCTGCTGGCATTTATCACTTTGGGTGTCAAAACACTGGTTGAATGGAAGTCAGGTAAGCTTCATGAATAAGGGGGGGAAAGCCCAATGCATATTAGCGTAAATAATCTCAATAAGCAGTTTGGCAAGGATTATGCTGTAAAAGATGTAAGCTTTGACATTGAGGAAGGTAAGCTGATTGGCCTCCTCGGCCCGAGCGGTGGGGGAAAGACAACCATTCTGCGGATGCTGGCGGGACTTGAACAGCCCGATTCAGGAGAGATTTTTTTTCATGGCAACCGAGTGGAGAACACCCCTCCCCAAAAACGAGGCATTGGGTTTGTCTTTCAAAACTATGCTCTTTTCAAACATATGACTGTGGCAGATAATATCGCCTTCGGTCTTACAGTCAAAAAAGCTTCTCGTAGAGAAATCAAGGCTCGCGTGGATGAGCTGCTTACGCTTACGGGGCTTGCTGGTCTTGGGCTGCGCTATCCTCATCAGTTATCGGGTGGACAGCGGCAACGAGTTGCCTTTGCTCGGGCAATCGCTCCACAGCCTCAGCTGTTGCTCCTGGATGAACCATTTGCCGCGATTGACGCCAAGGTTCGCAAGGAACTAAGGACATGGTTGAAGGAAATGATTAGCCGACTAAGAATCACAAGTATTTTTGTCACCCATGATCAGGAGGAAGCGGTTGAGGTAGCCGACGAAATTATGGTCATCAACAAAGGTCGATTAGAGCAAAAAGGTTCTCCTTGGGATATTTATAAGCGACCTGCAACGCCCTTTGTAGCTGCATTTATCGGTGAATCCAATTCAATAGAGGATTGCTCCACACTAAGGGGCTTTGAACAGGTAGGTGCGGCGAAGGCCATGATCCGCCCCGAATTCATTGAGCTCAGTAAACAGGGTGAGAGCACCCTCTCCTCTGCTGCAGAGCAGGGGATCGTGCGTAATCTTTATTTCCGTGGAACCATTTGGGAGGTGGAGGTTGAGGCAGGTAATCATCGACTTATGGCCTATCGTTCTCTTGAAAAGGAGACTCTGCAGATCGGTGATCCAGTGGGTGTACTCATTCATCGTTTATATCGTTTCGATGATGTATCCGGCAGTATGGTAGAGAATATGGGGAAAGTCGACCCGATGCCGATCTATATTTAAATCTAACAGCATAAATTGCCCGCCTATTGAGCGGCTAGAGCCAGGAGCTATTAGCTGGCTTTTTTGTTGCCTTTAGGATGAATAGGAAAATTGTCACTAACAGGTTACAAGAAAGATGCTATAGTTATTTTGAAATATTGAAACAATACTTAGGCTTACAACGTCCATTCATATAGGAAACCAACATAGTTGAAGTTTGACAATAGGCATTTTATAGGTTAATACTGAGGGGATATCAAGCAACATGAATAAACGTAAAGGCATCAATAGTATATTAGTGCTCTGCACCATTTTTTTATTGCTAACAACTCTATCATTCCCATCGTTAAATATGAATCATGCGCAGGGCAATGCGTTGGAGTCTTCTTTCTCCCCTGATCCCATTGAATCCGCAACCAATTCTCCTATCGTACCGGTCCAACCGACAACCATAGTAGAGAATGACATAACAAGCTCGCCAATGCCAAGCACTACGCCAATGCCAAGCACTACATCTATACCGGTAAGCACTTCAAAACCAACCGCAGTACCAACCATCAAGAGTACAACCAAGCCGACGGCCACACCAAAGCCAACAAGCAAACCAACCGTTACACCGACGCCTATTATCGCTTCTAAAGAGATTTTCTATTCCGATAAGGTTGCCGTTTTGATGTATCATAATTTTGATCATAGAGAAAAGGGTACTAGTATTTCGGGACCGTTAATGGAGGCCCAGTTTAGGACACTGTTGAAACATAACTTTCATTTCATCTCCATGCAGCAATTTTTAGCCTATAAGCTGAATAACGGGAAGGTACCCGTCAATGCGGTATTGGTTACCTTTGATGATGGCTATCAGGATTTTTATACAGTAGGACTTCCGCTCTTTAAAAAGTACAAGATACCTGCGACCAATTTCATAATCGTTAAAGCAACGGATAAGGGGACAGGGTGGTCTCCTCATCTCACCTGGGATCAGATGCGGGCCATGACGAAAGAGGGAATGAGCTTTTATAGTCATACCTATGACCAACACTACTATATTGATTTCTATAATAGAAATGGTGTGAAGCTAAACGGACCTATTCTTACGACCTACGCTTGGCTAAAAGATAAAAAACGATTAGAAACGGTCACTGAGTACCGCGGACGAATACAAAACGATTTGGCTAAGGCAGATAGCCGTATTCGTTCTGAACTAAATACTCAAACGGATGTATTATCCTACCCTTACGGAGCTTTTAATGATGATGTGATGAGAATCTCCAATAGTCTTGGGCACAAATTGCAGATGACGATACAAAATGGTGTGAATGACCGCAAGGGAAGCAAGGTTAAGCGCATGAATGCAGGCTATAAGAACATTACAGGCGATGACCTTATTGGAATGATAAAAGAAGCGTTAAAATAGTAGACTTAGGGTCGATCAAGGGCTTTATATCCTTGGATCGGTCCTTTTTTTACAATATAGATAAGTTATGTTCTTTTTAACATCATCGATTGATTGAGGAAATAAAGCGACTAGGCTATAATGATAAAATAATTCAGAGTCATCCACTGTGGCGCGGTAGTGCGCCATGCGGACAGGCTTATTCAAAAGAGGTGCGGCTATGAGCATTTCCATTAAGCAGGTAGAACACGTAGCTAAATTAGCCAGGCTCGCTCTTACCGATGACGAGAAGGCAACCTTTAACGAGCAACTTAATGCGATTCTTCATTATGCAGGCAAACTCGATGAGCTCGATACAGATAATGTTGAGCCGACAAGCCATGCGATGCCTCTTCACAATGTCTTGCGCGAAGACGTGGTACGCCCTTCGCTCTCTATTGACCAGGTGCTGCTTAATGCCCCGGATGAAGAGGATGGTCAGATAAAAGTTCCAGCAGTGATGGAATAGAGGGGGTCAGGATTTGAGTTTATTTGAGCGCTCGCTTCGTGATATACATACGGGGCTTAACCAAAAACAATTTAGCGTAGAAGAGCTGGTTAACGAATCAATAGAGCGAATTCATCATGTAGATGGACGCATTCGTGCTTTCCTTGGCATCTATGAAGAGGATGCACGGCGTACAGCGAAGCAACTAGATCAGAAGCTACACGAGGGAGGGGAACGCGGTCTCTTGTTTGGACTGCCTGCTGGGATTAAGGACAATATGAATACGGAAGGCAAGCTGACAACCTGTGCCAGCAAATTTCTTGCCAACCATCAATCCATTTACGATGCAACGGCCATCCGCAAGCTGAATGATGCTGATTATGTACTCATCGGTAAGACCAACATGGATGAGTTCGCCATGGGTGGGTCAAATGAAAACTCTAGCTTTCACCCTACATACAACCCTTGGAACACGGAATATGTACCCGGAGGCTCGAGTGGCGGTTCCGCAGCTGCCGTTGCAGCCGGAGAAGTTTATTTTGCGCTCGGCTCTGATACAGGAGGTTCGATTCGTCAGCCTGCTGCTTATTGTGGGGTGGTTGGGTTGAAACCAACCTATGGTCTTGTTTCAAGGTTTGGGCTGGTTGCCTTTGCTTCATCTCTTGACCAAATTGGACCGATAACCAAGAATGTTGAAGATAGCGCCAGTGTTCTGCAAGTAATAGCCGGACATGACAATATGGATTCTACATCGCTCAAGGTTGATATTCCCGATTACCGAACAGCATTAACGGGCGACGTTAAGGGGCTGCGCATCGGTGTGCCTCAGGAATATCTCGGGGAGGGCGTTTCCCCTGAGGTGCGAGAGGCAGTCATGAAAGCTCTGAAAACATTTGAAGATCTCGGAGCAATCTGGGAGGAAGTATCTCTTCCCCACACAGAGTACGCGGTTGCCACTTATTATCTTCTAGCTTCTTCAGAAGCATCCTCCAACTTGGCTCGTTTTGATGGTGTTCGTTATGGAGCAAGGACAAATCATGCGGATAACCTAATCGATCTGTACCGCAAATCCCGGAGTGAGGGTTTTGGTCTTGAGGTCAAAAGACGGATCATGCTGGGCACTTATGCACTCAGCTCCGGATACTATGATGCTTACTATTTAAAAGCACAGAAGGTTCGGACATTGATCAAGCAGGATTTTGATAAAGTCTTTGAACAATACGATGTCATTATTGGACCAACCGCACCAACACCTGCCTTCAAGGTGGGTGCTCAGGTAGACGATCCACTGACGATGTATCTTAACGATATTCTTACGATACCAGTAAACCTTTCAGGTATGCCAGCGATTAGCATTCCATGTGGACAAGCTGACGGCCTGCCCATTGGACTGCAAATTATAGGTCGAGCTCTTGACGAATCTACCGTGCTTCGTGCGGCTTATGCCTTTGAACAAAATACGGATTACCATAAAGCTCGGCCGAAGCTTTGAAGGGAGATGAAGTGAACATGACCACGTTACCCGAGCAAGGGAAAAAATACGAAACGGTTATCGGTCTGGAAGTCCATGTAGAGCTGCATACGCAATCTAAAATCTTTTGCGGTTGCTCCACTTCCTTCGGTGCACCACCTAACACACATACGTGCCCCGTATGTTTGGGCTATCCAGGGGTTCTGCCTGTTTTGAATAAACAAGCGCTAGAGTACGCAATGAAGGCAGCTTTGGCCATTAATTGTGAAATATCAGCTGAGACTCATTTTGATCGAAAAAATTATTTCTATCCTGATTCGCCAAAGGCTTACCAGATCTCTCAGCTCTATCGTCCGATTGGAACCAATGGTTGGGTAGAGATTGAAGTCGATGGAAAAACCAAGCGAATTGGCATTAAGCAGCTTCATCTTGAAGAGGATGCGGGTAAGCTTTCTCATACGGATGGCGGTTTTGCCTCATTAGTTGATTTTAATCGGGTAGGAACACCGCTCGTGGAGATTGTATCAAACCCAGACTTAAGCTCACCTGAAGAGGTTCTTCTTTATGTGGAAAAGCTGCGGGCCATTATGCAATATTGCGAAGTGTCTGACGTGAAGATGGAAGAAGGCTCCATTCGTTGGGATGCTAATATTAGTATGCGGCCCTATGGTCAAGAACAGTTGGGTATTCGCACCGAACTGAAGAATATGAATTCCTTTCGTGGTGTCCAACGTGCACTTGAGTATGAACAGATTCGTCAGGCGGATCGACTTGATGCAGGGTTGGAGATTGTGCAGGAAACGCTGCGCTGGGATGAAGCTCAGGGGAAGACATACTCCATGCGGAGCAAAGAAGAGGCTCATGATTATCGTTATTTTCCCGATCCTGATTTGGTTTCCGTACACATTAATGAGGCCTGGAAGCAGGCGGTCCTCGCCACAATTCCGGAGCTGCCGGATGCTCGTAAGCGACGCTACACGCAGGATTATGACCTTTCGGCATACGATGCGGGGATTATCACCACTTCTAAGAAGCTGGCGGACTTCTTTGAGGAGAGCTTAAGTTATACTTCAGATGCCAAAGCCGCTGTGAACTGGATTATGGGCGATCTGCTTGGCTATCTCAATGCGGGTGGGCTCACGTTTGATGACGTGTTAGTAACCGGTAAAGGTCTTGGCGAAATGATCGGTCTGATTGAGAAAGGGACCATCAGCAATAAAATTGCTAAGACCGTGTTTAAAGCCATGCTAGAGACAGGTAAAGCTCCGCTAACTATTGTTGAAGAGCAGGGTCTCGTCCAAATAAGCGACGAAGGTGCGATTAAAGAAATTGTCAACCGCGTCGTTGATGCCAACCCAGCGTCGGTTGCAGATTTCCAAGCCGGCAAGGAGAAGGCAATTGGATTCCTCGTTGGCCAGATTATGAAAGAGACGAAAGGGAAGGCTAATCCAGGACTGGTCAACAAACTGATTCTAGAAAAGCTGAATAGTTAATGATGTCTGATTTAATTAGAGAAATTGATGTTATGGATAACAACGAAGCGCTGCAGGTTCTTTCCCTGCAGCTTGCTTCATATAGAATTGAAGCGGATGTTATCGGTTTTAATGACCTCCCGCCCCTAAAGGATACCTTCTCTTCTTTACGAAAATCAGGACAAACGTTTTGTGGTTTTTTTGTTGAAGGGGTACTGGCAGGCTGTTCAGCTTATAGTAGAGAAAACAATATTGTTCATGTTTGTAGAATGATGGTGCATCCAGACTTTTTTCGTCAAGGAATCGCGGATTCGTTGCTTACTTACATTGAAGAACAAGAATCAGATGGGCATCAGTTCATGGTGACTGCCGTTATTAACAATTTACCAGCAGTCCGGCTTTATGAGAAGCATGGATACAAACAAGGCGATAAGTGGGAGATTATTCCTGGAATGATCATGGCCAAATATGTCAGGACTGTCTTTCCTAAGGGGGGGTAGCGTTTGAATCCATTTTATATTGATCCTTTTGATCTGACCATACGTCTTGTTTTGTCTTTGTTTCTAGGGGGATTGATCGGTTACGAGCGAGAGCGAAACAGCGGGCCTGCGGGATTTCGCACCCATATTCTTGTTTGTGTCGGGTCAACCTTATTGATGCTGATTTCTGCTTACGCCTTTGGGGAATTTGCTAATGAGCCGAGCGTTCGCCTTGATCCTACGCGTCTTGCCGCTCAAGTTATCCCCAGCATCGGATTTCTCGGAGCAGGAACGATACTCCGTAACGATTTTTCGGTGACAGGTTTGACCACTGCTGCTTCCTTATGGGTTGCGGCAGCGATTGGTCTTGCTGTGGGTGCAGGTTTTTATTATGGCGCCTTTCTCGCCACCGCACTTGTGCTGATCAGCCTCTATATCCTGAACAAAGTGGAGAAGAAGTATATAACAGGTGTCAGATTATATAATCTATCCTTAATGACCGTCAATAAAGCAGGAATCATCGGTTCGATATCAAAAAAGTTGTCTGAGCGGCGTATCGTGATCAATCGTTTGGCTGTAGAAGAGGAATTGAAGGAAGAAGCCTCTGTTTTCAAAATTGAGTTAATGATCAAATTACCTCGGAAACTTTCGATTATCCAGATCACTGAAGAAATCAAAACAGTGGAAGGCACATTGACTGTGAGTGTAGAACCAGTTCAGGTTTAAGTTGTGTCTACACTATAATATTTCTAAAAAAGGACATGTTATTATAAATTGCTTCATTGACAAGTCAAAGGGTGTATATCTACAATGAATTACAACAGGGAAACGAAATGGAGATTGAAACTGAGGTGAGTTTAATGGAATCTAGATTTGAACAAGCATTAGATAAATTAAAGATGACTGGCGTTCGTATGACGCCACAGCGCCATGCAATTCTGTCTTATCTGCTCGAAACCGTTGCACACCCCTCAGCAGATGACATTTATAAGGCGCTGGTTCCTCGTTTTCCAAGTATGAGTGTGGCAACCGTTTATAACAACCTCCGTGTGTTCATTGAATCAGGTCTAGTTAGAGAACTGAATTACGGAGATGCTTCCAGTCGCTTTGACGCGGATGTCTCGAATCATTTTCATTCTACATGTAAGGGTTGCGGCAAGATTGTTGATTTTAATTATCCTGCCTTATCGCAGGTTGAAGAAGCAGCCTCGTTGCAGACAGGATTTATGATTGAAGGATTGCGGTTGGAAGTGTCTGGCTGGTGTCCTGAATGTAAACCTACAATTAAGCATTAGTAGTAATTTTCCACAAGGCGCAGCCATTTACTTCTTGAATGATCATTTTGGTTCATTAGCCGAGATCGACATCTTGAAGAAGAGGTGCGCCTTTTGAGATTTAAGAAATGCAGAATAAGGAGTTCACTCTGATGCGATCAGATCAAATGAATAAAAAACATCGCCGACTCTGGCCATTACTTATCCTTTTACTTCTCGTCTTGGCTGCTGGAGGCTTTACTTTTAATATCCTATGGGGTGAACAAGTCAATAAAGCGCATGAAAAACCTGATTTTGGTCCTGTCACACGACCTATTTTTTATAAAGGTGAATTTATTGGTGTAGGAGCAGAGGGGGAAAAGGCAGGCTTGATGCTTCCCCTATCAACTTATCAGGAATACGTTGACAAGACGATTCGTTATGAGCAAGATAGTGAGTCCGTTATTATCACCACGAATGACAAGGTAGTTCGGCTTAAAACGAGTCAGTTAACTGGTTTTGTTAATGAGAAGCCGTTCAAAATGCAGTTTCCCGTGAAAAAGGTAGGCGGTGTCATTTATCTTCCGGTTGAACCGTTAAAGGAATTTTACCACCTTGTGGTCTTGGAGTATCCCAATACCGGAGCAGTCGTCCTTCGTAAAGAAGGGGATGCTTTACAGTGGGCCAAGGTACCGCAGAATCCGAAGCATTCCGACCAGACCATGGCACTGCGAGCGAAGCCGACATTACAAGCACCGATTCATAGTGATTTGAAGCAGGATACTGCTGTTACATTGTGGGGGGAAGCCGAGGGTTGGTATCGCGTATTGACCGAGGACGGTATACCAGGCTATATGCGTAAGTCAGATCTTGTGCTGGATCGTACGGAGACCGTGCCTATCCAACCATTGAAGGAACCCTTTATCGCTTGGGAAGCGATGGGGCAGAAGATTAATTTAACCTGGCAGCAAGTTTGGTCCAAAGCAGCCGATTTTTCATCAATTGGCGATATGCCCGGTCTTAATGTAATCAGCCCTCAATGGCTGCATCTTGAGGATGGGGCGGGAACAGTAGTAAACAAAGTAGATCCAGCATTTATTGCCTGGGCTAATAAACGCGGGTATCGAGTATGGCCTTTATTCAATAATGGCTTTGATCCTGAACGAACAACACAAGCTCTTTCTACTTATGATACGCGGATGAAGATCATCAAGCAGCTATTATCTTATGTGGAATTATACAAGCTAAATGGCGTCAATGTGGATTTTGAGAATGTATATTTGAAGGACAAGGAAAACTTCGCACAATTTCTTCGAGAAATGACACCGCTGCTTCACGAGCAAGGAGCTGTTGTTTCGGTAGATATTACGGTAAAAGCCGGTTCAGATACGTACTCACGTTTTCTTGACCGAGAGGCACTCGGGCAAACGGTTGACTATTTAATTCTCATGGGCTACGACGAGCACTGGGCAACTAGCCCTGAGGCAGGCTCTGTCGCTTCACTTCCATGGGTGGAGAATGGCATATCTCGTATCCTTGAAGAAGATGGCGTGCCAGCCTCTAAAATGATCCTGGGGGTGCCCTTCTATACCCGCATATGGACGGAGAAAACGGAAGATGGCGAAACTAAAGTTTCCTCTAAAGCCGTTTCAATGAGCCATATAGAGAATTTGCTTATAGAGAAGAAGCTTACACCAATAATGGATGTGGCGAGCGGGCAGCACTATGTCGAATATAACGAGGACGGAAGCGCCAAGAAAATTTGGATCGAGGATGAGATATCTATGACAAAGCGAATGGATCTCGTCCGGAAATACGATCTTGCTGGCGTTGCGTCTTGGAGTCGGGGCATGGAAACAGATAATATATGGACTCGTATTCAGGATGAACTTAAGAAGCTTCGCTAATTCTCAATGATTGTACAAAAGTCGCCCATTCGTGGGTGACTTTTTTTCGTATTGAACGGCAGGATAAATGTAATCGCTTGTAGAAAATAAGGCGTATATAGATCGTTAATCTGACGATGAGGAGGAATACTAACGTGGAATCCCTAAAAGACAATATAGTAGCCACAATAATGAAACGAACACAAACAGGTGAAATTAGCGGAGCCATCTTGTTTAATGACGAGTCGGCTGATAGCAGTTTATATATTCTAATTACTTTAATCACAGAGTCAGACTATGTCAGTCAAAGACTTTATAATGACAAAGATAGGGGATGTATTCAAGAATACAAAGTGACCGAAAGTCAATTGGAAGATTGGCTAGTATTTGATGGAAATCGGCCTATGATCAGGTGGGTGTCAGAAGGAGATATCATTGCTGACCGGGATAATTATTTTAAGCATTTTCAGGACCGGCTGCGGCAATTTCCAAATCCTTTGAAGGACAAGAAGCGTCTGATCGAGTTCTCTCGGTTTAATCGCTACTATTTGCGCAGTAAAATGAATCTTCAGGAGAACCGTCCACTCGACGCCTATGAGAATGTTTTGAAATCATTACATCATTGGGCGCGTCTAGCTATTATTGAGCAAGGGAAATATCCGGAGCTTAATCTATGGTCACAAATTCGATCTATTAACCTTGGTGTGTATAAATTATACGAGGAGTTGACGGAGAGCCCAGAATCCTTATTGCAACGAGTCCAGCTCGTACTGCTAGCTTGTGAATTCTGTATTGTTTCGAAGCTAGAAGATAGCAGTCACATCCTCTTGCAACTATTAGTGAGTAGAGATGGTGCTTGGGGGCTTGAAGAGATTGAAGCGCAGCTTGGTCTGTCAGGCAAAGTTACAAACCTTAGCCTACTGATGAATCAACTGGTGAAGAAGTCGCTTGTTCGCGAAGTTGTTGTGCCAATTGACGATACGTTATCCATAATGATCTTGAAATATGAGCGGAATTCGTATTAAAAAACCTTTGTGAAAAACCGAGGTGTTAATTATTTTTTAAATTTTCCTTGACGTGAACAGCTAATCTGTGATAAATTAATTCTCGCCCCTAAGAAAGGTCTTGGCAAACAAGTCACTTTCGAAAGGCGTGCAACGGAAGTTGAAAAATAACTGTTGCAAAGTGTTGGTGGTTATGATATATTATAAAGGTCGCTTTTTTGAAAGTGTTAAGCGCTGAGGGTTAAACTTCAAGCTTGCTCAGAGGCCTGCATAAGGCGAATAACATTGACACAATGGTCCTTTGAAAACTGAACAACGAGTAAACAAGCAGCGTGACAAGGCTTCGGCCAGAGTCACACAAAAACAAACACGTTAGTGTTGAATTGAGCAATATCAGCTTTTTCTGGATGAACGAATCGAAGCCTC
>JACMJI010000141.1 GCA_014380705.1 Gorillibacterium sp.
GGAAGGATAAGATGCCATTTCAAAGGCGCCCCGTAAACTCAACACTCGACACTCCAATTCTCCACTTCAGGTTTCGCAAACGAAAAGAAACCATTGCTGACAGGTGCTTGTCAGAACATGAAAAAGATCGCACTTCACTTGGCCAAAATGGCTTAGGAAATGCGATCTTTTCTATTTCTGACCCGTTAAAAAACATCCTTCCGAAGCTTTTTCTTCCATGACTTGATGGTTTGAAACAGCATCCGAATCCCGAGCATGATCCCTATAATGAGACCCACAATTGTAACGACGAGTGCAACGTATTGGAATAGTGAATAACTCCTAAGTACACTCCAGTCGATCGGACCCTTCAAGTCCTCGATGACCTGATTCATTCCGTAAATTCCACTGATCACGGTAAAAACCGTAAAAATCATCACCATATAACTCGTCCTGCGATCTGTAATATCCGCTTGATATTTGTACAAATCGGCGAGTGTCTTTTTGACATCCTCATAAAAACTGTTATTGCCAAAAATTCTCCGCAATTGACCTAAAATTTCCTTAGCCTGGGACTGTGTCGCTAATTCTGTAAAGAAATACTTGGAAGAAAATCGGGTAATTTGGCCAATTAACTCCTCAATATCGTCTCCATTCCGATCATAACGAACCTTCGAATAGTTATTGCTAAGCTTGAGTAAGACAATTTTGTGAAATAGATTAAGTAAAAGACCATAGTAGTATTCACCATACATCTGATTGGCCAAATTCTTCATCTTGGAGCCCTTCAGGTTGGTCATACAGTTAAATGAGTTCTCATCCATTACATAATAGGTATCTGGCCCCCATCTGGTGTAGGAATGCGTGGCTACAAAACTAGTGATGTATTCAGGGTTTGTTGAACTGATGAAGGGTTGCCCCTTATAGTCAAGTCCATCAATTCGTGCACCACGATACTGCTCAATCTCACTTATGGGCAACTGATCTTCAAAGCTATAAAATGCTTGTACATACATTCTTTCATCTACAAAGAAGGGCATCGTTTCAAAATAAGCTCCCTCCATGCCTGTCGTATCAAAAAAAGGGAGGGTACTTGCCACAACGACTTTAAAGATAAAATCTTCAATCTCCTTGTACTTCTTATTATCGTAGATAACAGAGGTCAAATCATCAGGCAGACTGACATCCTGCAGCACACGAAAGCGATTAGCGAATTCCAATGCTTCTGTATAGGTCAAGGATGGCTCATCCAAGCGAACCCGAACGGTAATAAAGCCGAGATTAAATGGACAGATTACGACATCCGCTGACAACAGACAAAAAGGGATCTTATTATGCCGACTTGCCAGTATACAATCAATTTCGATGCTGCGAGAAAACCGCTGGAAGGCCTCGGGATCCTCCGTATGTGGGAAAAGTATATTACCCGTAAACGGAAGATAGAAGCGTTCCATATTCCGGTGGGATACCTGATAGCCCTCTCCGTAATAAGCATCTTCGCATGGCAGGTCGTCGAGAAAAAACATTTTGTAGCCATCCTGCTTCAGTTGAGCTTTGAAATCGTCTTGTACACCAGACTTAATTGAAAAGGGGAAAATAAATTGAAATAGAGCATGGTCTACATTTCTCTCAACTATAATTGGCTTCTCCATGTTAACCTCCTTACCTTTGAACACCAAGCTTGAATAGGATATAAAATCGACACTGTTAATGGTAATAAGCGGAGGAGGCTTATCCTCTATGGGGAATAAGAGATCCCCAGGGTTGAACCAATTTCCGGGGATAACCTTTCCTTTTATCTACTTCTGGAAATCTACTTCCGCCAGAAGTAAAAGTGCAATCATAATCAATGAAGCAAGGGCTGGGAGCAGCCTCTTCACTGATTGTCGCCTTTGTTGTCCTGCTGTTTGGCTTTTAGCCACTTCGGGGCCCCTTTAGCCTTGCGCTCGCGTTCGCGCTCACCCTTTGAGCGAAAGGTTTCAGTCTTACCGCCAGGCGCAGCAGCCTTTGCACCCGCTGGACGCGGTTTCACCCGAGCATCAATGCTTCTCGCTTCGCCGCCGCCCGTGCTCGCCTTCGGCGCTTCACCTGCTGCCTTGCGGCCGCCGCCGCCTTCGCTCCGCTCTACGCTCGCACCTCTCGCTCCGCCGCTTATACTCGCCTTCGCCACTCCGCCGCCGCCTCGGCGCTGCTCGCCCGGGGCCAACACCTCGCCGCCAAATAACGTCTGCTCTTTAAAGGGGATATGCAGCGCCTTGCTAAATTTAGTCATAATAAAACGTTCCCGCTCAGATACTAACGAGACAACAGTCCCTGGTTGACCCATACGACCCGTCCTGCCTGCCCGGTGAACATAATGGTCGGCATCAATAGGCGGATCAAAGTTAATGACATGCGTGAGCCCAGGGAAATCCAATCCCCGCGCTGCTACATCTGTCGCAAGCAGCAGCTGAAAGCTCCCTTCGCGAAAGCCTTTCATAACATTAGCTCGCGCCAGTTTACCCGAATCGCCATAAAGAGACTTTATAGATAAGCCGGTATATTTGATTTTTGCGGCAATCTCGGCAATATCCTCAGTATCGTTTAAGAAGACGATTGCTGATTTCGGATTATATTGCCGAACAATACGCCTAAGCATGTCAATCTTGTTGCGTTCCTCCGAGACAAAATAAAGATGCTCCAACGTAGTTGCGGCCTTTTTTAACGGTTCAATATGGATCTCAGCAGGGTCCGTCATCCACTTGTCTGCCATCTCGCGAATGGGTGCACTAATTGTTGCTGAGAAGAATAGGATTTGCCGATCACGCATAGATTTCTTCAAGATCAGCTCAACATCTTTTTTCGAGCCAAGATCGAATACTTGATCAACCTCATCTACGATGATGGTTTTAACGCCATGTAAAGAAAGCTTGCGTTTATTTATCAACTCCAGCACACGCCCAGGTGTACCAACGACAAAGTGCGGATGTGTACGCAGCTTCTCAACCTGTCGAGACAACGCAGCTCCTCCGATTAATTGCTGGACACTGGAGCCAACGACTTCCGCCAGCTTCTCCGTTTCACGAACAATCTGCATCCCAAGTTCACGCGTCGGGACCAGAATAACAACCTGTACCTCTCTGCGAGTCATGTCGATCTTGTTCATCGTCGGAAGCAGGTAAGCAAGTGTTTTGCCTGTGCCCGTCTGAGACTCTGCTATTAGATCCTTACCCGTTGCAATAACTGGTATGGCCTGCTCTTGAATGGCTGTAGGCTCTGTTATTTCCCGCTCCTCAAGGTGGGTGACAAGGTTTTGTGGAATGGAAAGATCTAAGAATGTGCTGGACATCTGATTAAAATTCTCCTTCATAACGTACGTATTTGTACTTATTTTACTCTATTTCCCGACTTTCGAAACTAAATTCGAGTAAGAAAAACCGAAGGCACTGCCTCAGGTCCTCTTTATGTAGTGGAGATACTCCACACATCTGAACCTAGACTCAGTTTACCGATACGGAAATCTTTTATGATAAATCGGTACATCTGCGAGTCCCGATTGGGTTTGCTTGGATCGGGGGGAGGGATTCTGGTCGATAAATCATACAGATTCAATGTCAAAAGAAACGGCACATCCGTCCGGACACGCCGATCAAACGTTTTCTCTATTCGTGGTTGGTCGTTGCTTTTGCCCAAGCTTCATTGGTGAGGGGTTATTTTTGGTTTAGCATACCAAAGAGATAACGATCGAGAGAACGCGGGAGGATCTGATAAAGTTTGCTGCCAATCCCTGCCAGGTAAGGAAGATTGATTTCAGCTTTACGATGAAGGATAGCCTTCATGCAGGCTGTCGATACTTTTTCGGGGCGCAGCATAAGCCACTGGATATTCTTAACGTAGCCGCCCGAGGGGTCAGCGATCGCAAAAAAGTTCGTATCAATAGGTCCCGGGTTAATAACCGATACAGTCACACCTGTTCCATCTAGCTCATGTCGTAAGCAATTCGTTAATCCGAGCACCGCGTGTTTGGTTGCTGAATACCCTCCGCCTTTTGCCGAACCAATTTTACCTGCTAGAGATGCAATATTTACGATATGGCCTGATCCCTGCTCTAACATCTGTGGCAAAACAGCTTTAATACATCGAATCGTCCCCATGTAATTGATATTCATCATATCCTCAAACTTATCAAGAGGCGTATCCACAACGGTTTCAAAGATGCCATATCCTGCACTATTAATCAGGATGTCGATCCTTCCGTACTTTTCTCTTATCTGCTCAAAAATACAGACAACCTGCTCGGCGTTACCCACATCCAATGTATAAATACTATGTTCTCCGCGCACGGCCTGAGCTGCCTGTTGCAGCTTATCCTCCGAACGAGCGATCAATACAGGGATCGCGCCGAGCTCACTCAAATCGCGAGCCATGAGAGCGCCAATCCCACTTGAGGCTCCTGTAATGACGGCCACCTTACCCGTTAACTGCTTGTTCATCGTGTCCCTCCGCTCCTATTGGAATTTGACTCCACAATTTTCTCTTCAATTTGGCACTTAGGTGCCAGCTTCGGACAAAAGTGGTTCATACATCATGACCGCCCGATTTACTGTTACAAGCTCTTCAGAGACTTGCTCTCCTCCCGGATTTAGCGTGATGCGTGAAATTTCGTTATGGCGAACATAGCCTGTTCCATACTCATGAGTAATCCAATGACGCGTTTCGTAAACTCTATAGGTATGTAGAATCGGTGAGCTTTGCCGCCACTCACCAACGAGGTGGGTATCGGTAAGCCTAAGCTGCAATTGGAACGTATGCTCTGTCTCATTCTTGATCTGCAGGTCGATATAATTGTAATAGCAGGTTGCTCCAC
>JACMJI010000142.1 GCA_014380705.1 Gorillibacterium sp.
AGCTCCTGAACCACTCGTTGCAAGCTCGAACCTTTCGTTCATCTGGGCAAGGTTCTGCTTTATCTTTTGAATTTGTCGATTGTAATAAAGCAATATACTAATAAAAATAATCAATAGTACGAAGCTGCCTGCCACCAAAAGAACAAGTGCCTTATACGTTTCATAAAAGGAGAAGGGCTTATTGATCACTTCACTACCCTTTGGCAGCTTACTAAGCGGGATATGAAAGTGCTCCAATTGGTTGTAATCAAAGACGTTGCGAAGGGTATTATCCTCAACCAAGGATAAATCCCTTGGGCTCATGCCACCTAAAATTTTCATAGCCAACTGAGCAGCATTCACTCCCTGAAGCTTACCGCTTACCATGCTTCCACCAAAGGCTCCGTGGTCTAAGCCAACCTCATATAAATGATAAATCGGTACCGTGCTTGCCTTGCTGAGTTCACTTGTAAACTTGTCTGTTTCTATTAAGTATCCATTCTTATCGCTATGGTAGGTTGTCATCAGAAGTATACTGTCTGCGGGTAGTGTTGCAGCCTTATTCTTTATTTCGTCGTACGAAAGCTGATCCAGCGGCTCGATGCTAAGCCCCGGATAAGCAGCATTCAGCTTATCCATAACCAGCTTTCCCGTGGATCGTCCACTTTCAGTATGGTCAAACAGAACGTACACTGTTTTTAAAGCAGGATTTATATGTAAGGCCAGACGAATGGTACCAGCCGGGTTAACTTCCTCAATGACACCGGTTATGTTCGGTTCTGTACCTACCAGTTTCCTAACCCCGTCCAGGTTGACACCGCTAAATACGATAGGCGCATTGCCTAGTAATTCAGCGCGGTACTGGAGTGCAAACTTTAAAGCCGCATCATCCGTAGTGATAATCAGATCGATTTTTTTGTTTGCATAGTTGCTTTGGATCACATGGTGCGTAATCGATATATTTTCTTCCGTCGGGGAGCGTTTCCAGTCCATATATTCCGTATATAGCGTAGCTTGGATTCCGGCAGACTGGAGCGTTTCCTCCATTCCCTTTGTCTGGTCGTCGGTCCAGGCTAATCCTTTATGATACGAGTTCAAAATCAATATTTTCTTATCGGGAAGCTCTTCGGAACGAGCAACGTAAGGCATGAGAAACTGGACACTCAGCAGAAGAATGAAAATGATCATATAACGTTTATAATTTAGCCAATGAACTTCGGTCATCCCGTTACACCCCTCATTTTATCGCAGCGATCCACTTTCACTCCTTTTACTTCTACCTTATATATCGAAATTCCTTAACAAATTATTAACAATAGATTAGCAAACTCTTTAAACCTACTGATTGTTTTGGAAAATAGATTCGTTTAACATCCAATTGGGATCATTCTATAGCTCCAGTAGGGTCACAGATACCTTCACGTCCAGCGTATGGCTGCCGCCGCGGTATACCCCCTGCATCGGGCTAACATCGCCATAATCTCTGCCGGCCCCCACCCGAACATGGTAAGCGAGTGCTTCAATATTGTTGGTTGGATCAAGTCCAATCCAGCCGATGCCGGGTACCATTACCTCGACCCAGGCATGCGTAGCTCCGTCTCCTTTTAAAGCCGAATCCTCACCTATGTATAGATAACCACTCACATACCGCGCCGGGATGTATTGGGCATGAAGGATGCCGAGCATGATGTGGCTGAAGTCCTGGCAGACGCCTTTTTTCAAGTCAAAAGCTTCCATTGCCCGCGTCGCCACATTCGTGACATCCCCGCCATAAGTAAAGGTCTTATTGACGTAATTCATGACATCAAGGGCATATTGAACCGGGTTCTCCATCCGCCCCACTTCTCGCGTCACCTGAGCGATCTGCTCTGGATTTAAATACGTTAAGCCCGTATCCATCAAGTAAGCCCTGTAGTGCTTGTGGAACATATCTGAATAGAATATGTTTTTCATTTCTTGCGAGTAGTCGATTTGATGAATGAGTGGGCTCTTCTGGATCGTGATAATGGATAATGCCTTAACCTCTAGCTGCTTATGCTGCTCCGGTATGAAAAAGGTTTCCACATGATTACCCCAAAGATCCATATGCTCTCTTGTCAGGGAGGCTGGGGTAATCATGGCGCGGTACTCCTGCAGGTGCTGGCACTCATCGGCTCGCGGCTTCAACCGGATCGTGTTCATGCTTTGATCAACGGTCGTTTCGTAATGGTAGGTGTTGATGTGTTCAATTAGATATTTCAATCTGCGTGCGCCCCCTCTGCTCACCCTTAGTCGAGACTGGGCTGATCATTTTTTGTGAAATGCCCTTCAACTTTCTTGCTAATCCATAGCGATGCACCGATAAACAGAAGCACATATAGGATATCCACCGGACGTCGAGTGAATCTCTCAAGATCGGAACCAATATAGGATACGGCAAATACCATAATTGCCTTACCAAAGAATAACGCAATAGCGAATGAACGGAGCCGCATCCTAGCGAGTGCCGCCACCAGATTAATGACAACAAACGGTCCAACTGGAAAAAGACTCAGGATAAATACATAGCTAAACGCATTGTGACGCACCCACACCATGCCCTTCTGCACCTTAGGTTTGCGCGCCCAGCGCTGGAAATAGCGATGTGAGGCAGCCTTGCGAACGATTAAGAAGGTAGTCAGGCAGCCACTAACCAAACCAAGCCACGAGTAGAGAAACCCCAGCCACAGTCCATATACGGCTGCATTCAAGCCGACAATCACAATCGTCGGTAGTGGAGGAATGAATGATTTCAGAAAAGTTAGCGCAATCCCGGGGAGTGGACCCAAGGCGCGATACTTTTCTAATAGATTACGCAAATCCTCTTCCGTCCAGGTTGAGATAGAAACCAGCATATCCATCTTCTTGTGGCTCACCTCATCCTTTCCCTATACATTCCTGTCCTATTCTTTTACTATAGGATATCATCCAGAAAAATACCATATAGGAAGAAGCAAAAAGATTGGTTAAGGCTAAGAAACAGGTTCCCCCAGGGCGGGTTAGGAAAAAAGAGGAGCTCATCGCCCCCCTTTACCATCTACTTCTTCTAATGTTCTTATAATTGTTTAAATTTATAACCCGCCAAGTACTACTCGCCGAATTTCAGTCCTATTTAAGATAGGTTTCCCCATCGTAGGAGGCAATTTTTCGATATAAATCCGGGCGACGATCGCGGAAAATCCCCCACTCCAACCGGCCAATCTCCAATTGGTCCAAGTCGAACTCGTGAACGATCACGGCTTCCTCAGAGCGCCCCGCTTCTGCCACTTTATTGCCCTGCGGTCCGGCGATAAAGGATGAGCCGTAGAAGGTGATTTTGGAATCCTCGTCCTCCTCCACACCAATCCGGTTTGAGGCGATGACCGGAATCAGGTTGGCGGCCGCATGTCCAAGCATACAGGTCTGCCAATGATCCTTCGAGTCGATTCCGCCATCCTGTGGCTCCGAGCCAATTGCGGTCGGGTAGAACAAGAATTCAGCCCCCTCTAGAACCATACACCGTGCGGCTTCCGGATACCACTGATCCCAACAGATGCCGCCTCCGATTTTGCCATAGCGGGTATTCCATACCTTAAATCCGGTATCCCCAGGGTTGAAGTAAAACTTCTCCTCATAGCCTGGGCCATCTGGAATATGGCTCTTGCGGTAGCTTCCCAAAACCTCGCCATCGGCATCAATGATCGCCAGCGTGTTATAGCGGGCATAATTCTTCTTCTCATAAAAGCTGATCGGAAGCACAACGCTGAGCTCCTTGGCTACCTGTCTGAAATGATTGATTGCCTTGTTATGGGCAAGCTCAGAAGCGTATGCGTAATAATCTGATTTCTCCTTTTGGCAAAAATACGGGGTTTCAAATAACTCCTGCAGCAGGATGATCTGCGCCCCTTGTTTGGCTGCCTCCCGAACCAGTGCATCGGCCTTCTGGATATTCTCTTCCATATTCCAAGAGCAACTCATCTGAGTTGCTGCCACTTTCACTTTTCTCAAGTCTATCTCCTCCTTAGCGTCTCTTTAGCGTCTCTCTTTAGCGTTTATTTATCGGATGTGCTTCATTTATCCCGTCTACACAGTCTATCTGAGCTTATTATATTA
>JACMJI010000143.1 GCA_014380705.1 Gorillibacterium sp.
AATGGCATCGTATCCTTCCTCTAATCAGAGGATGCCATTTCAAGAGCGCCCGAAACCGACATTCAAATTCGTAACGTCACTGGTTTCTTAAGCAGCCTGACTTCATCCAAAAGATGAAGTCTACTTTATATAAATCATAATATTTGCTACATTTCAACTTTAATCATTTCCTGACGTAAATCCTCAAGCTTTCGTTTACTTGCCTCAATCTGAGCTTTGTCACCCTTCTCAATACATTCGGCAAGCAATGCAAGCTCGTAATCTAGCTCCAACCGTAGAACAGGAATGCGCTCTTCAATACGACGGGACTTCATCGTGTGTGCGACCTCAACGCCAGTTATAGCTGGGTCACGCTCAAATAGAATTCTACGCTCTACCCCATTAATTTCAATCATCCGGATAATTTCTCCAAACATAATATTCTCGATCAGAATTTGTCGATCCTTAAACCGCTTTACCACAGCATGCCCACGTGTATCATTTATCAACTTCTCCATCAACTCAGAGAGTTTGTCATCACGGAATATATAGTTTCCAACAATTTTGAAGCGTTCACCTACTCTTTGGAATTGCAGTTTAACAAGCTTTCGGCCAGCGCGAATCGAAATAACAAACTCTCGATCGCTCTCATTCCAATAAAGGGAGTAGCCTTCCTGAATCAGGTTCTTAATAAAGTTGCGGATTAGCCGGCGGTCAAAGCGCAAATCCAGGTTGCAATACTCGACTTCGTGACTTTTATTCACGGCAAATCCCTCCTATTATACAATCAGCTTTTAGCTTAAATAATAATTGACTGAATGTTCTGACAACTTTGATTTTTAATTACAGTTTATTATGAATAATATGTTTTAGCAACTTGGTTTATTGATTAATTTCGATAAAAGGGCTTTTATTATTATCCCATGCTTGTTCATATTGCTGAACGACTTTTACCGTTATCACATTTACCTCATAGATTTCAGTTCAATAGATTGTTCTATTTTCCCATCTTTAACCGTTTTCCGGTTTCTATTCAATAAAGTATAAATTTTTATTAAAAAAGTGATTACTCACTTTATTATTTGGCAAGTATTCTTTATACTACTATCAAACAGACCCGCGCAACCTTGCTTGGTCAGAGGAGTGAAGCAAATGGAGCCTATTTCAACAGAGGCAGCGATCAGAACACAAAATATTCGAAAAAGCTTCGGTAAAAAGGAGGTGCTCAGCGATATTAATCTAAGTATTCCCCCTGCTGAAATCTTTGGCTTGCTTGGACCATCTGGGTCTGGAAAGACAACACTTGTCCGGTTAATAACAGGGATAGACATAGCAACCTCAGGTGAAGTTCATGTTTTAGGTCAGTCCATGCCTAATTTAGGGATGTTTCACAAAATCGGTTACATGGCACAGTCAGATGCCTTGTATATGGAGCTGACCGGCAAAGAAAACCTAGAGTTTTTCGCCTCATTATTTGGTTTATCCGGGGCTCTTCGCAAGAAGCGTATTCAGAATGTGTTGGAGCTAGTCAATCTCACTTCAGATCTAAATAAACAAGTTGCAGCCTATTCAGGCGGGATGAAGCGGAGATTATCGCTTGCTGTCGCACTGATTCACCAGCCTTCCGTTTTAATCCTCGACGAGCCTACAGTAGGAATTGATCCCATGCTTCGTCAATCCATCTGGCAGGAGCTGCAAAGCTTGAGTAGACAAGGAACAACCATCATCGTCACTACCCACGTGATGGATGAGGCGGAGAAGTGCCACCGGCTGGGGATGATCCGTGATGGCCGTCTCATAGCTACGGGTACCCCCGCAGAATTAATCAAGGAATCCGGAACAGCAACGATTGAAGGGGCTTTCCTGAAATTTGGAGGTGTATCTGTATGAGAATTCGTGCCATTGTCTTGCGTATTATCCGTCAATTTCGCCATGATAAACGAACCCTAGCGATGATGTTTGCCGCTCCCGTGTTTATACTTACTCTCGTTTCTTTTATTTTTAATGGAGCTACTTACTCTCCCAAAATGGGCATGACAGATATACCACCGTCAATTATCGAACAATTGTCCACGCAGGATGTTGAGCTTCTACCCTATACAGATTCAGAAGCCATGGAAGCTCTTAAGAACAATGAGATTGATGCTGTCATCGGCATAAAAGACTCCGTCCTCCAGGTGCAGCTAGAAGGAAGTAATCCAACAAAGAACAAAGCCGTACTTATGCTGATTCAAAAAGCATTCTCCCCCTCTGTTGCTAACGCCATGGGTATTGCTGCTCCCCACGTTTCCTATCTACATGGCTCGGTGGAAATGACTGCTTTTGATAATTTTGGACCGGTGCTCGTTGGCGTTTTCGCATTTTTCTTCGTTTTTCTCATTGGGGGAATTTCATTCCTTCGGGAACGCACAAGTGGAACGCTGGAGCGACTGCTTGCATCGCCGCTTCGCAAATGGGAAATCGTCTGTGGCTACGTAGCTGGATTCGGTGTATTCACCTTCCTCCAATCCGCACTCATTGTTTGGTTCACCGTCAATGTCCTTGGGCTGATGATGGAAGGCTCCTTCGGTTTACTTCTTCTTATCACCTTGTTACTTACAATGACGGCGTTAACACTCGGTATTCTATTATCTACGTATGCCAATAACGAATTTCAGATGATCCAGTTTATTCCACTTGTCATTACTCCCCAAATTTTTTTCTCCGGCTTGTTTGATCTGGATACGATGGCACCTTGGTTACGCTGGCTCAGTACCATTATGCCACTCAAATACGGAGCAGACGCGCTTAGAGACATTATGATCCGGGGGGAAGGCTGGAACAAGATCGCTCCTAATGCCTATTTATTAATCGGATTGTCTCTGGTGTTTATGCTGCTTAATATTCTCGCTCTTCGAAAACACAGACGAATCTGAGGTGGAATTCAATGGACAATAAAGCGGATAACCGGGGTCCGTTTCATCAAGAGAAACAACCCCTGTTTAGTGAACTTTTAAACGTAGAGAAACCATTAAAGAAAAAAACGGATAAGCATGAAAGAATTCTGCAAAGTGCTGTCGAGGTGTTTGCTGAGAGGGGCTACGCCGCTGCTTCCACAAGTGAAATTGCTCGGCGAGCCGGCGTATCCGAAGGAACAATCTTCCGTCACTACAAAACAAAGCAAGAGCTGCTCCATTCCATCATGGTTCCCGTTATGGCAAAGTTTATTTTGCCAGCCTCCATCGATGATTTTATTCATGTACTTGATGCCAAATATGAGAAATTTGATGATTTTCTCCGTGCTATCGTCTTAAATCGGCTTTCCTTTGCGCGGAAAAACCTTCCTATGGTCAAGATCATGCTCCAAGAGATTCCTTTTCAAAATGAGCTCCGCAAGCAGTTTCTGGACCTTTTTAAGGATAAGATATTGTCCAAGCTGGTCCCAGCCATTGCGTATTTTCAAGAACGAGGAGATATTCGCCCGCTTCCTCCATTTACCATTATTCGCCTGATCGTATCCGTCTTTGTTGGCTACATGTTAAGCAGCCTTGTTTTACTTCCTGAAGGTCAGTGGGATGACAATCAGGAAATAGATCGGAACATTGGCTTTATTATGAATGGACTATCCCTTAATAACGACCGTTAAGTTGAATTTTTAAA
>JACMJI010000144.1 GCA_014380705.1 Gorillibacterium sp.
TAAATGGATCAATACATACGATAGTAAATAAAACGGATTAAAGTGAGTAATAAAAGCAAACAGCACTGCTGGTATACTCCAGATTAGAAATAATTCATAGCTATCAGCATGCGAATTATAGATCTGATTGAGCAAAGCAACGGAAACGCCAAAAGCAATGCAACCACCAACTAGGAAGATAGCCGCTAGAAAGGAGTGGTGTCCAAGCATGATTTTGACTTTGGAGAAAATAAAGGATACGCCATAGAACAGGATCATTATTCCTACAGAAATGAGTATTTTATCTGTACGATCAAGCCCTTTCCAATTGGCTGCAAAAAAATAGATGATCGCTGCAAGCAACAAAGAAACGCCCATGAGAAAGCCTACTCTGATCACATTTAAACGCAGCATATTGCTCACCTTCCTTTCTAATGGTATATCATCATTATACTGCCCCGTTCTCAAATATAATAATAAGGGCACCTCATTGAAACAAATCCTTATGCTAACTTCGATCATAAGATGGCCCCTGTCCTTATCAAATGAGTACAGGGGCCATCTTATGGTATTCTTGAACACCGCTTAGTGATTATTCGACACTCTCACTTGCCAAACCGAAGGGTTGGCTTTTCTCCTTACTTTATTGCTTTCGATAGTTCTGTAAAAATAACCCCGATGGCATAGGCTCCGGCATCGGGATAACCAATGCTTCTCTCCCCTACGGTCCCCGCTCTCCCCATACGAGCGACAATTCCCTCCGTCTGTTTAGCTCCCTGCACAGCAGCATTCGCTGCTTTCTCTCCAGCAACCTTAAAACCATCGCCATCACGAGCACTATTCGCCCAAGATTCAGCATAAGGAGCAAGGGCATCAATTAATGTTTTGTCGCCAACGACAGCACCTCTGCCGAATGCTCGCTCACCTGTCTCTTGGATCCCTTTTACAGCGGCAGTCATCATTTTGGCGAACTCATCCACGGACAGTTCTTGTTTATTGCCTACATTCTTACTCGCTGCCCGAAAAGCCGATCCCCATATCGGACCCGAAGCCCCTCCACAATGCTCCATAATGATTAGCGAGCAAGCATCCAGGAAACATCCCATATCACTAACCTGGTTACTGATCATTTCTTTCCACTCTGTTTTTAATTGTTTGAACCCCTTGGCAATACTCATTCCAAAATCACCGTCGCCAGCATGGGCGTCTAACTCACAAAAGGGGACTTCATTTTCAATAATGAATTCGCACATTTTATCCATCAAATAAATGACATTATTAAGAGACATCTCATCATTCTCAATTTTTGCATATTCTTCATTCGTCTCATTCTTGAAGGATACAGCCTTATTCTCATCCTGTGCTAATATGACCTCGTTGTAATTCACTACCTCAAAAGGTCCATGAACATATAGCGCTGGCGTATCGCATTCTGCTGCCAATAATTGCTTCAGCTGATCGTCTAGCTTCATTATAGATACAGATGCCCCAGCCATATCTAGACTTGTCATGTAATTTCCAACAAAAACTTTATAGACCGTTTTACCTCTGGATGCTAACTCACGAATGACGGAGTTGTTAAGCAGAAACAATTCTTGGAGTGGAGTTCCTCCAAATCCATTAATCAACACAGCAATATCTTGCTCGGAATCATGGTCTAGTTTCATATTAGCTAGTAAAGCCGTCACCATTCGGTTTGCCAATTCATCGGCTGAACCCATTTTTTCTCTGCGGATTCCGGGTTCACCGTGAATGCCCACACCATATTCCATTTCAGTAGCTTCAATATTAAAAGTTGGTGTTCCCTTGGCAGGAACGGTGGGGGAGGTGAAAGCGAATCCAATACTTCGGGTATGATCAATTGCTTTTTGAGCTACTTCCTTCACCTGACTTAAAGACATTCCTTGCTCAGCCGCTGCACCTGCTATTTTATGTACCAGAACAGTACCCGCCACGCCTCTTTTTCCAACCGTATAGGTACTATCTTCAACCGCAATATCGTCATCAACTTTAACATAATCCACTTGTATGCCGTCTTCACCCGCAAGGAAAGCTGCATTCTTGAAATTCATCATATCGCCGGTATAGTTTTTTATAATCAAAAGCGTTCCTTTATTGCCTGCTGTGGATTTTATCGCTTGGTATACTTGAATTTGTGAAGGGGAGGCAAATACATCACCACAAACCGCTACATCTAGCATCCCTCTGCCAATAAATCCAGCATGTGCGGGCTCATGACCACTACCCCCGCCACTAATCAACGTTACTTTATCTGTGTTTATTTCCTTTTTATTGATAATCATATATTTGGAATTAAACGCTAATTGGGGATAGGCCAGAACGAAGCCATTGCACATCTCTCTTACTACCGTTTCCGGCTTATTCATGATCTTTTTCATCTTAAACATCCTTACTCAATTTGTATTTTCGACCAAGCTGATCAGCTACCATAATCGCCGCTGCCACAGCTTCTTCCGTAATTGGAAACGGCATCGAATGAATGGATTCTCCTCGTATACAAGCTTTTTGGGCTACAATGAGCAATTCTTCATACGAAAAGCTATCCACACCAATGTCCGCGAGGCATATGGGTAGACCCACTGAAGAGCAGAAAGCCAGTACTTCATTTAATTCTTCTGGTTCTGCATTCTCAAGAACTAATTGGGCTATTGTACTGAAGGCTACTTTCTCACCATGATAATAGTGGTGTGTTCCCTCAAGTGAAGTTAAACCGTTATGAATGGCGTGAGCTGCCGCGAGTCCACCGCTTTCGAAACCAAGCCCCGATAAGAGAATATTGGCTTCTATGATGTTCTCCAGTGCTGGAGTTACTAAATGGCAATCACAAGATACCTTAGCCCGAACACCATCTCTAAGTAATGTTTCGTAGCAGAATTCAGCAAGTACGAGTGCTGTATTGGTTCCTTTAGCTTCAGCACAATCTCCTTCACGAACACCACAGGGCAATCCAGCATTTACGTTAGCGTAAGATCTAGAGGTTGCTCTAGCTTCGAAATAGGTTGAGAGCGCATCTCCCATACCGGAAACAAGAAATCTTGTTGGGGCGTTTGCAATCACTGTTGTATCAACCATAACCACACTGGGGCTTTGTTTAAAATAGGCGTAGTCATCAAATTGCCCTGCTGCTGTATAAAGTACGGCTGAGTGACTTGTTGGTGCGTCGGTTGCTGCGATTGTGGGCACGATAATTAATGCTTCACCTTCGGCTACACACTTGGCTGTATCAATGGCCTTCCCGCCACCTAATCCAATCGTACAGGAACAGGAATGTTCTTTGGCCAATTCTTGCAATCTCTTAACTTCCTCGCGGGTGCATTCCCCATGAAAATTGCTCTCAATCAGCGTGATATTGAATTTATTAATTGTAAAATCAAGTTTTTCTTTTACTCGTTTGACATCATCCGCATGAGCAATGAGTAGAGCTGAATCCCCGAACGTCTTAACGAAATACCCTAAATTCAATAATTCATCTTCACCTTGAACATATTTTGTTGGACAAATAAAAGCTTTCCTCATCCTAAATTCCTCCCTTGATTGCAGACAATCGCTTATATATTCTATCCCCATTTCAATATTTCATTCTTTATCAATATTCTTGATTAACCTATTAATAATATTGTTGTATTACTTTTTTTCTGCATATATATTACAATAAGATATAAGACTTTCGACCCAAGGATAAACGCCTTTAGGCGTCCTTTGGCGCCGTGCGTTTACCGGTGAAATATAAGAACAGTCTTATATTTTAAAATAAATCACGAAAATAACGACTATAACTGGTATAAGAAGGTGTACCTTGTTGGATCTTGTTGTATGGATTGACTTCATGTCTTTTATCGTTTTATTCGCTCTATTCGTCTATGTATTTAGTACGGTTACAATCACTAACCTTCACAAAGTCTATTTATTATTCCATTTTTCTATGATGTTATGGCCTTTCTGTATGTTCGCCATAAAATTAGCTGAAAACCCCAAATATCAATTGTTCTTTGTTAAGCTTGCCTTTGTTGACACGGCTTTATTAACTTCAGGCTGGCTACTTTTCACAATCTTCCTCACGGGTCAAGCACAATTTCTCAGAAAAAAAATCTCCTTCGTTCTCTTTATTCCTGTGCTAGTGATCGCACTTGGCGTCATCGCAAATCCAAACGGTAAATTCGTCCTTCCTGTGAACGGTGGTTATGTCGAAAGAACTTATGGGCCGATTTTTCTGATTATGATTATGATCCTGGTTGCCTATGTTGGTTTTTCGCTTTATATCATTTATATGACACTTGCATCAAACAGCACGCCCCGGATCAAGAAACAGGTTGCAAATGTACTTAAAGGGGTTTTGGTTTTGACCGCTCTAGTACTGTTAGATATCTTTCTCAATGTTGTCTTATCCTATTTTCTGCCCGTCATCCCAGGATTGACATCTCTAGGCATTTTACTATCTGCTAGCTTATTCATTATTGCCATTCATCGCGATAAAATATTTGATCTTGTGACGATCGCTCATCGGGATATTATTGATACGATCGAACATGGAATTCTAGTGCTCGATGATAATGAAACGATTGTAGAAATAAATTACTCCCTGCTTCCTCATTGTGACTTACATAGAGGGGACCGCTTCGATATGGCGACCTTCCTCCCCAAAAACAAGCCTGCCAGCAAGTTAGATTTCTTCCTTCATACTTACCTAGAGGAGCCTCTAGAGAGAATAGAGATCGAATTGTTCCATCCCAGATTCAATGGATATATCAATATTCATGCTGCGCCTATCTTGGTTAGCGGTATCGTGGTTGGGAGAATTATCGTCATTCAAGATGTAACCAAACTTAAAAGCCTCATGGATGAGACAACCCTTCAGAACGAGGTCCTGCAAGAACATAACA
>JACMJI010000145.1 GCA_014380705.1 Gorillibacterium sp.
AAACGAAAAAAACATTCCCTTATGGCGGCCTTCATCTGATCGTTAACCTCCACGCCCGCTTCCCACCACCAATTCTTAATGACAAAGGAATCCCCTTTTCGATACTTCTCCGGTTCAAGCCTAGCCACGATTCGGTCCCCGTATAAGACGGGAAGCACATAATAACCGTATGCCCGCTCAGCAACAGGCTTATAGACCTCCCAGCGGTACTCGAAACCAAAGAGTGCTTGGATAAGCTTGCGATCCCACTCTAGATTATCAAGCGGTGCCAGAATTCGTGCTGTAGGGGGGGTGTGAGGCTCTGTCAGAATCTGATCTAGTAAAAGCTCGTCTTCTGATCGAATATAAAAGGGAGTAGGCATATCTTCAATCTCAATCTGAACGATCTGCCCTTTCTCCAGTAATCGTTGGAACGCTTGTGTTCGTTCAAGGGCTTTAAAGCTGCCGATCCCGAGCCAAGCGTCACTGGGGCGATTCCACAATAATCCGACGCTGCCGATCCGTTGGTGGACAAACCACTCATGATATTCTTCCTCTGTTGGATTTGGATCTTTTGCCGTTAGAAGCTTACTAGGAATATGGCGCTCCGCTAAATCATAATATTTGCGTGTTCCAACCTTATGGTGAATAATCAGATCTCCCGAATAGTACATTCCTTCAAGTGCTGCTCTTGCTAGTCTAGTCGGACCATAATACCAAGCAACCTTCTCATTTAACTCAAAATCACCGGAGCATAATGCACCATTTCGCTCAATTTCGGATCGGACCGAGCCAACTGTCTCAGCATTCTCGTCACACCAAAGCTGATACCTTAGGCGAAAACGTGAGTAGTTTGGCCAACTTTCAATCGGACAGATCGACATATTCTTATCCCAAAAATCAATGAGTTTACGATCTGTATACAAAAGCTCACGCAGGTCGTTGCGATTGTATCGAGCTACTCTTGATTGCAGGACGAGGTCAGCATTCTGGCCCACTACATTGAGCGGGTCATATTGGATACAACCAACCTTTCTGATATAAGCGAGAATATCATCCTTGGTCTTTAACTCATAATCAGGAATAAGTCCATGGTACGCCAGTAAGAATCGCCTTGCATTCATTTTTGATAGGTTTCGAGTTTTCATTTGGATCCTCGTTCCTTTAGGCATAGGTAGATCCTGCTCCCCTTGGTATTATGCACCGAATTGCGCCCGGTGGAGTCTAGCATATACGCCTCCCAGAGCCATTAATTCTTCATGACTGCCCTGCTCTGCAATGCCTTCTTCGGTCACCACGAGAATCCGATCCGCATGACGGATCGTTGCAAGTCGGTGTGCAATAACTAGCGTTGTTCGGTTCACCGCTAGTTCCTCCAGTGCTTGCTGGATCACAGCTTCGGTCTCCGTATCTAACGCTGAGGTAGCCTCATCAAGAATCAGAATCGGCGGGTTCTTCAAGAACATACGGGCGATGGATAAACGCTGACGTTGGCCTCCAGAAAGCTTTAAACCTCGTTCTCCGATCACGGTATCAAGTCCATCCGGCAGTGCAGCGATCATTCCCTCCAAGTGAGCACTACGCGCGGCATTACGGATTTCCTCTTCGCTTGCGTCAAGTCGGCCGTATAAGATATTTTCCCGAATCGTTCCATTAAAGAGGAACACATCCTGTTGAACCATTCCAATCTGTGCACGCAACGATTTCTGCGTCATGTCTCGAATGTCGATTCCGTCGATGCAGATCTCGCCCTGCTCAACCTCATAGAAACGAGGAATTAAGCTGCATATCGTTGATTTACCCGCCCCGGATGGACCGACCAATGCGATGGTTTCCCCAGCACAGATGGTCAAATCGATATTTTCCAGCACGTTGGTATGGTCTTCATACCCGAAGGTCACGTTGCGGAATTCGATGTTTCCACTCAGATGATCTACGGCTTTAGCGTGAGGCGTATCCTTTACTTCTGGTTCTGTATCAATCAGATCACAAAAGCGTCGAAATCCCGCCATCCCCCTGGGATAGTTATCCATCAAGGCATTTATTTTATCAATGGGTTTGAGAAAGATATTTACATAGAGGATGAAACCAACGAGCGCCCCATAGGTGAGTTCTCCTGTATAGGCAAACCATGCGCCACAGATCAACACTATCAGGGTGATCAACCGTGTTAACATATACATGCTGGAGGAGCTGTACGAGATGGCGAGATAACTGCTCAATTTGGCCCGACGAAAGCCGGCATTTCTTTTGCGGAAGCTTTCTATTTCATATTCCTCATTACCGAATGACTTAACAACACGGATGCCAGACACACTGTCTTCGACGCGGGCATTTACTTCAGCGATATTAACAAACATATCCGTTGCCGCCCGGTTCAGCTTCATATTGAAGAACACGATAATAACGACTAGCACCGGAACCACTGCAAAAGTAATCAGCGCTAATTCCCAGTTCACCGTCCACATGATCCCAAAAGCACCAGCAAAGGTCATGAGCGCGATGAACATATCCTCCGGTGCATGATGCGCCATCTCGCCAATATCAAAAAGATCATTGGTCATCCGTGAAAGCAGGTGACCTGTCTTGGTATTATCGAAATAGCGGAAAGAAAGCTTCTGTACATGGCTAAAAGCCTGTTGACGCATATCAGTCTCAATATTTATCCCAAGCTTGTGCCCCCAGAAGCTGACGATAAACTGAAGACTCATGCTGATAAGGTAGAGTGCCAGAAGTCCGGCCCCGGCCGATACGATCGTGGACCAACGACCAGAAGGAAGTAGATCATCAACCATCCATTGTACCGCCATGGGAAAAGCAAGCTCGAGGAGTGCAGCCACTACCGCACAGCTAAAATCCAGAGCAAATAAGCGAGAATGGGGTCGGTAATATTGGATAAAACGGCGTATCAAAATGAATCCTCTCCTTGCACGTGAGATACTTATGATTGATAAGTAGGTACAATAGGTAATTATAAGAAACATTTCCCATTACCGTCAAGATGAGATCATTGGAAACTTCTTATCACTCCAGGAAACTAAGGTCAGCTGGATTTTATAGAATGAGATGTTGAACTGGCAAGCAAGACAGCGTAATATATAGATAGGCAGAACTCTCCCATTAAACAAATGGGAATAATACTAGATTTGCCCCAAAATAACCGCTAAGGAGAACAACCAATGGAAAAAACATTGATCTTTGGGCACAAAAATCCGGATACAGACTCCATATGCTCTGCGATTGCCTATACGGAATTAAAAGCTGCTTTGGGCTGGAATGTAGAAGCTGTCCGCTTAGGCAACATTAGTGGGGAAACACAATATGCTTTAGATTTTTTTGGCATCTCAGCTCCACGCCTGGTCGAGACGGTAGCCAATGAGGTCAAGCAAGTCATTCTAGTTGATCACAATGAACGTCAGCAAAGTGTATCAGATATTGATCAGGTTCAAGTACTTGAGGTCGTCGATCACCACCGTATCTCCAATTTCGAAACAAGCGGTCCTCTCTTCTACCGGGCTGAACCGGTTGGCTGCACGGCAACGATCATTCTTAAACTGTACAAAGAAAACGATATTGCGATTCGCAAAGAAATAGCGGGGCTCATGCTGTCCGCTATTATCTCCGATTCGCTTTTATTGAAATCTCCAACCTGTACGGAAACAGATAAAGCTGCACTATATGAGCTAGCCGAGATTGCCGGCGTGAATGTAGATCAATATGGCTTGGATTTGCTTAAAGCAGGTGCAGATTTAAGTCAGAAAACCGTAGCAGAGCTTCTTACCCTAGATGCTAAGGAGTTTCTAATGGGTGGCAAGAAGGTTGAAATCGCTCAAGTAAACGCGATTGACCCTCAAGATATCCTTGTTCGCCAACCCGAACTGGAAGCTGCTATAACTAATGTTATCGCACAAAAAGAGCTTGATCTGTTCTTGTTCGTTGTGACGGATATCTTAAACAGCGACTCCATAGCTTTAGCGATTGGAAATACAGCTCATGTCGTAGAGCAGGCCTACAACGTCAAACTTGTAGATAATAAGTCGCTTCTAAAGGGCGTCGTTTCACGCAAAGCCCAAATCGTTCCCGTACTTACGGATACTTTTAACAAACAATAAAATTGCAGTAAGCTAAACATAGGGGTAAGAACATCAATAGCTTACATTCAAAAAAGCTGTATGAGCATGAAGATGCTCTACAGCTTTTTTCGCTAGATCAGAATGTGTAACAACGATTTGCTAAACAGTCGCTAGGGCCTTTTCACTGCGGCCTCCTCGGGCTAGCCCTGAGGGCGTCGCACCCATAATTGCTGTCTTCAACTGGTAACCCTCCCTTATAAAATGCAGCATAGCTGGAGAACCTATATCCACGGGGTGATGATATGAAATGGATATTCTGTTCGATTCTTTGTTGGACAATTCTGATACTTGTCATCGACAGAAAAAGGTTTAAGAAGCTTTTTTTTAGTGGTTTGTTAGCAATGACTGCGCAAGTTCTCTTTGATGGCCTTGCAATACGGCAGGAGCTTTACCAAATTGTAGATCCTGTAATCTCAATCTTCGGCTCATCCCTATTCTTCTCAGTTGGTGTTGTTTTACCTATGGGTATTTTGGTTGCACAATTCACAACAAGATCAAGGAAGTACCAAGTACTAAATATTATCGCATGGACTTTCTTGTTTACTTTGTTTGAATATTTGTCTGTTTACTTTAACATGATGAAGCATATTCATTGGTCAATGCAATTGAGTATCGTATTTAATACGATGATAATGGTGGTGCTTACCTGGTTTGCTGAACACTTTTTGTTTCCCAAAAAGACGGAAAGGGGAAATTCTTCATGATGTTCCTCCTGTCCATGATTGGTGAAGGAATTCTGATTTTTATGTGGTGCCTGTACGCAAAACACCGGTTTCCTAAGGACCTATAAGCCTTTGTTAAGCGTTTGGGTAAACTTACTCTTTGGGTGACAGAATGATCCGAGTTTAGCGAACGTTTGATTCAGTACATCCAAGTGATGGGCTTCTTCATGAAGCATCCTTTGAAAAATATCAATCAACTTGCCATCCTTCTCCTGCTTTAAAACACTTTCAATCTTGGCAACCTGAAGGTCTTTAAGCTCTAAAGCCATTTCAAAAGCAACCTTTGTCGCAAACTTTTGAGAAACCTGGTGCATTTATCTCCACCTGCTTTCTATGCAATTTCTAATCGGTTGTATAAGTATGGCAATGATTAACAATAATTATACAGGAGAGAATGCAATGGTTATTTATGGAACGATAGCTCTAACGATAATCGGAATGATTGGCCTTTACATGTTCAAAAAGATTAAGTTAACCTCACGTTTCCGCTGGCTGATTTATACTAGCCTTTGGATTGGATTTATGCTGGTTTTTGAATACATAACGGTTATTTGGGATATCGTTGTATTTACGGGGTGGATCATGTGGCCATGGTCGACCGTGACCTATATCGTTGTCTTTTTGTTGGATACGCTCTTGTATCTCTGGATGAAGCCCGAAATTAGGACAACCATTAATGAAAAAGGTTAAGGGGTGTTTAGCATGAAGCCTGACAACAACAACTATCAGGAAGCCATTGAAGTACTCATGAAAACAAGTCGAACCTTTTCCATCCCACTCCGTCTTCTCCAGCCAGGTTTACAAGAAATCGCTGTTTCTGCTTACCTGTGTATGCGCGCACTTGATGAAATCGAGGATCATCCCGTGCTAAGCAACCAGGAAAAATCAAAGGTGCTGCGGCAGATCGGAGCCTTATTACAGAACCCATTCACCCCTGCAGATATAAAGGCGATTTTATTTCCTTACCAATCCGTTTTGCCAGACGTCACCCTACGTCTTAGCGATTGGATTTTCCTCTACCCATCCTCGTTCTCAGCAAGGTTGTGGGAGATAACTGCTCATATGGCTGAGGAGATGGCTGGTTGGGCGGAGCGAAACTGGGTGGTGGAAACGGTAGAGGATTTGGACCATTACACCTATAGCGTAGCTGGAATGGTTGGTATTCTGCTATCCGATCTATGGAAATGGTACGCTAACGTGCAGACGGATCATATTAAGGCTGTGGCATTTGGTCGTGGCCTACAGGCCGTTAACATTATTCGCAACCAAGGGGAGGATCTTGAACGAGGGGTTCATTTCTATCCAAATGGGTGGGGATTACCAGAGATGATTACCTATGCGAAGAGAAATTTGGCATTGGGCAAAGCTTATGTTGATTCAATAGATCCAGGGCCGATCCACAACTTCTGCAGTATTCCACTTGCTTTGGCTAATGCAACGATAGAAACAATCGCAAGCGGTAAACCGAAGCTTACTCGTGAAAATGTACGTGCTATCGTTAGACAGGTTGTTCCTGAAATGGGATGAGCGAACAGAGAAAAAAGCCGCAATTCCAACGCAACGATGACATTACGGGCGCTGGAATGGGGCTTTTTGTGTTTCTACCTAAACGTGAAAATACACTTATTGTTTATCCAAGCTTCATAAGTTTATTAATAGTCAAGAGAAGTTCATCAATGACTTCATGATCTCCTTCTTGGATCCGCTCAACCACACAGGACTTCATGTGTCCCTCAAGCAGCACTTTACCAACACTGTTCAAAGCGGCTTGAATTGCTGAGATCTGGTTGAGAACATCGTCACAATAGGTGTCTTTCTCAATCAAGCCCTTGACACCGCGAACCTGACCCT
>JACMJI010000146.1 GCA_014380705.1 Gorillibacterium sp.
GCTACTAACTATTCTCATTTTATGAGCGCCTTAGCTGCAAAACTAACTAAAATCTCAGTAAAATTTCTAATTCGTTAATTATTTCATGTGTAAGCCAGCTTGCAATCCAGGTTCACGAGTTCGTTATAGATCCAATATAAGCTTGAATATCATAGATCCAATTTAGCATGAATACCTCGGCTTACCCACTGCTTCAATTAGATCAATAACTGAAAGAGTATGGGATCTTTATTTAACTCAATAAAGGAATAGCCTTTCTTGACCAAGCGCTCAATCAGCGGTTCATAATCACTCCGCTGCTTCAGTTCAATACCGACGAGAGCCGGACCGCTTTCTTTGTCGTTTTTCTTCATATATTCGAAGCGTGCGATGTCGTCGTTTGGACCGAGTACCTCCTCAAGAAATTCTCGTAAGGCTCCGGCACGTTGCGGGAATTTGATAGTAAAGTAGTGTTTCAAGCCCTCATAAATCATCGAGCGCTCCTTAATCTCCTGCATGCGGTCGATGTCGTTATTGCCACCGCTGATGATACAGATTACGTTCTTCCCTTTTATTTCATCCCGGCAAAAGTCAAGGGCAGCAATGGGCAGGGCTCCGGCTGGTTCTGCGACGATGGCATTTTGATTATACAATTCGAGAATGGTTGTACAGACCTTTCCTTCAGGGACAAGCACGATATCATCAACAACATCCCGGGAGATGCGATAGGTTAATTCCCCGACTCGTTTCACTGCTGCTCCATCAACGAATTTATCAATGTTCTCCAGTGTAACGACTTCACCCCGAGCAAAGGCCTCCGTCATGGAGGAAGCACCTAGAGGCTCTACACCGATAATCCGCGTGTTTGGGCTAATGGCTTTAACATAGGCTCCGATGCCGGAGATGAGACCGCCACCGCCAATCGTAACGAATACGGAGTCAACGGGAACCTTGATGTCCTCAAGCATCTCCATGGCGATCGTACCATTGCCTGCAATGATCTTGGGATCATCAAATGGGTGGATAAAGGGCATCCCAGTCTTCTCACAGGTGCGCATGGCTTCGGCAAAAGCATCATCGAAGGTATCACCGGTTAAGATAATCTCAACATTAGAGCCGCCAAAGAAACTTACTTGGCTAACCTTTTGGCGGGGGGTTGTGCTAGGCATGTAAATTTTACCCTGAATACCGAGTGCATGACAGGAATAGGCTACGCCTTGAGCATGGTTGCCAGCGCTAGCACAAACAATTCCTCGCTCCAGTTCAACTTGAGATAGGGAACGAATGGTATGGTAAGCACCGCGGATTTTGAATGAGCGAACGACCTGAAGATCTTCCCGTTTCAAGTAAACATTGCACCCGTATTTGCTCGAAAGGAACGAATCCCGAATAAGCGGTGTCCGTTTAATGACATCCTTGAGCATATGCTGCGCATAGACGATTTCCTGCATGCCCACGGATCTACCCTGAGGGGCTTGATTCATCATAATCCCATCCTTCTATACGGAAAATAAAAAAATCCCGCCCTCTAAAAGGGACGAGACGCTTTCTCGTGGTACCACCCTCATGTACGCAAGCTTCCTAAAATGATCAACGAAACCCAGAAAATTTTATTTAACTATTTATAAAAGTTATACCCTGCACCGTATAAATTGTCAATTGGTGACCTTACTAATAATGATGGGTAAGATATCGTTGGTTTGTTTGCGAAAGGCGTTTATCCTTGATATAAAGCTCTTGATCATAGTAGGGGAATGGGATACCAATCATAAGCTAATAGGAACGATCCACCTGGAAAGTCCCGTTGGTAGCGAGGGTTTGAAGCTGACAAGTACAAATGCTTGACATCTTATTATCTATCGGGTAAACTGTTCAAGGTTAATGAATGTAAAGGTCTTTTCATTGACGGGGGGTAAGGCGAAATGTCTGGAGACAACGTGCTCGACAAAACGACGCGGGTCAACCTGCTATATGACTTTTATTCGCCACTTCTGACCGAGAAACAGCGGACCTTCTTGTCTTGCTACTTTCTGGATGATCTATCCCTTGGGGAGATTGCTGCTGAATTCACGATTAGTCGGCAAGCGATTTATGAGCACATCAAGCGGGCGGAATCGACTTTAGAAGCTTATGAAGAAAAATTAGGCCTGCTTGTAAGGCATGAACAACGTACGCTCTACATGAAAGAACTGAAAGCAGCCGTTGAAGCGTTGGATTCGCCGATTAACAGCGATGTTACTGCGATTAAGCAGCAGGCGATGAATTGGATCGAACGGATGGAACGTATAGAGGATTAACTATAATGGGATCAGATAAAGTGGGGAGGCGTGCTTATGGCATTTGAAAGCTTATCCAGTCGGCTGCAGAATGTGTTCGGAAAGCTGAGGAGTAAAGGCAAGTTGACCGAAGACGATGTGAATGAAGCACTGCGTGAGGTAAGGCTTGCGCTCCTCGAAGCGGACGTCAATTTCAAGGTTGTTAAGGAACTAATTGGTAAGATCAAGGAACGGGCCGTAGGTCAGGAAGTAATGAAGAGCTTTACACCGGGCATGGTCGTTATCGATATCGTAAATAAAGAGCTTACTGCACTGATGGGTGGTACCCAGAGCAAGCTCGCTAGATCCAATAAACCACCAACCGTGATCATGATGGTCGGCTTGCAGGGTGCGGGTAAGACGACAACGTCAGGCAAGCTGGCTCGTCTGCTTTTGAAACAGAATCACCGTCCGCTTTTGGTTGCGGGGGACATTTATCGCCCGGCAGCGATCAAGCAGCTGGAAGTGCTTGGGGAGCAGCTTAAGGTTCCGGTTTACTCCTTGGGAGATCAGGTAAGTCCGGTCGAGATCGCCAAACGTGCATTGCAGCATGCGAGAGACAACGGCAACGATTATTTGATCATAGATACTGCAGGTCGCTTGCATATAGATGAAACGTTGATGGATGAACTGAAGAACATTCGTGAAGAAGTAAAACCGGATGAGATTCTGTTAGTTGTTGACGCTATGACTGGACAGGACGCGGTCAATGTTGCGGAGAGCTTTAACAAGCAACTCGAATTAACCGGTGTAATCTTGACCAAGTTGGATGGAGATACCCGTGGTGGAGCCGCATTATCCGTTAAGGCGGTTACAGGTTGCCCGATCAAGTTTGCGGCAATGGGCGAGAAGTCGGATGCTTTGGAGCCCTTTCATCCAGAGCGGATGGCATCAAGAATTCTCGGAATGGGTGACGTGCTCACCTTAATCGAGAAAGCGCAGTCCGGTATTGATCATGATAAGGCGAAAGAGATGGAGCGCAAGATGCGCACCGCCGAGTTTACATTTGAAGATCTGATTGACCAGATGGAGCAGGTTAAGAAAATGGGGCCTCTCGATCAATTGATGGACATGATTCCCGGCATGAGCAAGATGAAGGGTACGCAGAATTTGCAAATGGATGACAAGCATATGGGCCGGGTAGCGGCTATCGTTAAGTCCATGACAACAGCCGAGAAGCGTCATCCCGAAATCCTCAACGCCAGCCGCCGCAAGCGGGTTGCAAATGGTAGTGGGACCTCCCTGCAGGATGTCAATCGGCTGATTAAGCAGTTTGATGACATGAAGAAAATGATGAAACAGATGTCTAGTATGATGGGCTCTGGTGGTAAAGGCCCGAAGGGCAAAGGTCCACTTGGCAAAATGGGCAAAAACTTTAAGTTTCCATTTGGATGAGAAGATCTTGTTATCATTCAATTATTATATGACGCTAATAAGCGTTTACTCTTTATAAGGAGGTGAAATTATCATGGCAGTTCGCATCCGTTTGAAACGTATTGGTGCTCACAAAGCTCCAGTATACCGCGTAGTTGTTGCTGAAGCCCGTTCGCCCCGCGACGGTCGTTTTATTGAAGAAATCGGCACATACAACCCGTTAACCAAACCAGCAACAGTTACCCTCGACGAGGAAAAAGCGCTTAAATGGCTCCAAACCGGAGCTCAGGCTTCTGATACCGTTCGTAGCTTGTTTAGCAAAGCAGGCATTATGACCAAATTCCACGAATCTAAACTCCAGAAGTAACCGAATCCGGTTGGAGGAATGCTCATGAAGGATTTAGTGACCGTACTCGCGAAAGCGTTGGTTGATCATCCGGAAGATGTGCGTGTAAACGAAGTGGAAGACAAGTATGGCATCGTCTTCGAGCTGTCCGTTCACCCTTCCGATGTAGGTAAGGTTATCGGCAAGCAGGGGCGCATCGCTAAAGCTCTTCGTACTGTTGTGACTTCAGCAGCAGTGAAAGAGAATAAACGTGTGTCCGTTGAGATTAAGTCTTAACGGGGCACATGTGCCCATAAGGCAATTATCAGGTAGGGAGTCTGCTCTCGGCCGTTCCTCAGGATCTTTCGGCTTGTGAGGAGCGCTGGACAGGCTCTTTATTCTGTTTTTGATATTCATTAAGCAGCGTAGGGTCAATCGAACGTTTATCCTTGGGTTGCTAAATAGAGGAGGGTCGTTATGAGTGAAAAATTATATAATGTAGCGAAAGTCGTCAACACGCACGGTATCAAAGGTGAATTAAAATTGCTGACCCAGACGGATTTTCCCGAGGTCCGTTTTCGCAAGGGGGGCACGCTGATCTTTATTGATCCTTCAGGTAAGGAAGAAAGGCTCTTAACAGTAGAAGCGGGTCGTCCGCAAAAAAATGTTTGGCTGGTGAAATTTCAGGAGATCCCGAATATAGACGTAGCCGAGAGTTACAAGGGCTGGAGCATCAAAGTGCGCGAAGAGCATCTGCTTGAGCTTGAAGAGGACGAGTTCTACCATCACGAGATCATTGGCTGTCTTGTGGTTACGGAAGAAGGTGAGGAGCTTGGTACAATCAGCGAAATCCTCTCTCCCGGAGCTAATGATGTTTGGGTCGTTGAGCGAGAAAAAGCCAAGCCGCTACTCATCCCTTACATAACAGACGTCGTATTAGATGTAAATGTACAGGAGAAACGGGTTACCGTGGATTTGCTGGAAGGACTGCTGTAGGATGAGAATGGATGTTCTTACACTGTTCCCAGAGATGTTCGAGGGTGTGTTTGGTTCAAGTATTTTGGGCAAAGCCAGGGATAAAGGGCTCGTTCAGTTGAATACGGTAAATTTTCGCCGGTATTCCACCAGCAAGCATAATACGGTAGATGATTATGCCTATGGCGGCGGTGGAGGTATGGTGTTGAAGCCTGATCCGATCTTTGCTGCTGTTGAGGATTTGATGGAACAGGTCGAAGCAGAGCGAAACAAGGCCAAAGCTGAAGGTCAAACTGAAGGTCAAACTGAAGGTCAAACTGAAGGTCAAACTGAAGGTCAAGCTGTATTACAGCTTGGAGACAAGCCCAATCGTCCTCGCGTGATCTTGATGTGTCCGCAAGGGGAGGCTTTTACCCAGAAGAAGGCTGAGGAGCTTGCGAGTGAAGAGCATTTGGTGTTCATCTGCGGTCACTATGAGGGCTATGACGAACGAATTCGGGAGTTTCTAGTAACGGACGAACTTTCCATTGGTGACTATGTGCTGACGGGAGGAGAGCTTCCAGCTATGGTGATTATTGATAGCATCGCTCGATTGCTGCCTGGCGTTCTCGGTAATGAGAGCTCGGCAGTGACGGATTCCTTTAGTACGGGTCTACTGGAGTACCCTCATTACACGCGACCTGCTTGTTTTCGTAATTGGAATGTACCCGATGTGCTTATTTCTGGCCATCACGCCAATGTTGAGCTATGGAGGCGGGAGCAGTCGCTGAGGCGAACCTGGCAGCGCCGACCAGACCTGCTGCAAAGTGCGGTTCTTACCGATAAGGAACGCAAGCTCATTGCTCAGTGGGAGCAAGAGGTCGACAATAGCACTAAAAATAGATAACCCAGTAATGGCAGTACCATCAAGGATGAATGGGGCGGTTTTTTGAATGTCATGCGTTAGCCACTGAGCATTAGAGGCCGCCCTCAGATATATTTTCTGATACAGGCATGATGACCCGGTAAGCTTATCTAAATATACAGTTGCTTCTCTGGTTTTCTATTGTTTTTCGGGAAATATTGTGCTACGATAGTTAGTGTTGTGGTTTTTTATTCCGGTGGTCCTCTGCGCGTGACATAAACAATTAGACATCTGAAGAGCGGCATGAACACCTGTGGGGAAGGAGGGAATCCTATGAATTTGATTCAAGAAATTACGAGTGAACAACTTCGTAAAGACCTACCGAGCTTTCGCCCTGGCGATACTCTGAAGGTACATGTTAAGGTAATTGAGGGTTCTCGTGAGCGGATTCAGCTCTTCGAAGGCGTGGTTATCAAACGTCGCGGTGGTGGAATCAGCGAAACGTTTACGGTTCGCAAAATCTCTTATGGAGTTGGCGTGGAAAGAACTTTTCCATTACACTCTCCAAAGCTTGAAAGAATCGAAGTAGCACGTCGCGGTAAAGTTCGCCGTGCGAAACTGTACTACTTGCGCGGACTGCGCGGTAAGGCAGCTAGAATCCAAGAAATTCGCTAAACGACTGGGGAGCTTGTTGCTAAAGCAAGCTCCTTTTCGTTTTTTTAAAGTGAAGAAACGAAGCTGATATGTGTGGATGTTTTTACATAATTCTGATCATTTTCCGAAAAAGGTTAGCATGAAGTTAATCTGATTACGATATTCTTCTGCTGTGCGAGGTCATCTTATATAGGAATGTTTGGTATTCCTTATGCTATAATCAGGTGGTTACAATTATCTTGGTTTTTTGAAAGAGAGGCCGCTTTTAATGGAATCAGAAGAAAAAATACAGCCTGGCGTCACAGTGAAAAGCGAAGTATGGGAATGGACGAAGGCTATTTTGATCGCTGTCGTACTCGTGATCTTGATTCGAATTTTTATCTTTAAGCCTTTTATCGTAGATGGACCTTCTATGCAGCCGAATTTCCATACGGGAGAACGTCTGATAGTGAGCGAGTGGATCTACCATCTTCGCCATCCACAGCGTGGGGAAGTTATTGTATTCCATGCAGAAGCGAAGAGGGACTTCATCAAACGAGTCATTGCCCTTCCGGGAGAAACGATAGGAATTAAAGATGGGCAAGTATACGTCAATGGCATTGTATTGGACGAGCCTTACATTCAGGAAGCCATTGACCAGTCCGTAAAAGTAAACGGTAGTGTCTATAACCTAGACTTCGCGGAAACAACCGTCCCTGAAGGTTCTGTTTTTGTTATGGGAGATAATCGGTTAAACAGTACGGACAGTCGCATCATCAAAGCAATCCCATACGATAAAATTATTGGACGGGCGGATATTGTATTCTGGCCTTTGAGCAAAATAAGTATAGTTAATCATTAAAAAGATAATAACAACTGAGAAGTAGCTAGTGAGGTGAGACATGACGATTCAATGGTTCCCTGGCCACATGACCCGGGCACGTAGACAGATTGAAGAGAAATTAAAGCTAATTGACCTTGCCATCGAGCTTCTGGATGCTCGGATTCCTGTAGCAAGCCGCAACCCGATGATCGATCAGATTCTAAAAGGAAAGCCTCGGCTTGTTCTCCTTAACAAGCAGGATTTGGCGGATCCACAAGCGACAGCTGAATGGGTCACTTATTTTCGCGGCAAAGGGCTGGAAGCTCTGCCGTTTGATGCAAACACCGGTTATGGAATAAAGGAGATTGCTCCTCGCGCCAAGATTCTCCTGGCAGATAAGATAGCAGCGCAGATTAAGCGAGGCATAAATCCGCGGCCTTTACGAGCCTTGATCGTAGGCATCCCCAATGTGGGTAAATCAACGCTGATTAACAAGCTTGCTGGCAAAAAAGCCGCCATGACGGGAGACCGACCTGGTGTAACCAAAGGCCAACAGTGGATTAAAACAAATGTTGATTTGGATCTGCTTGATACTCCAGGTATCCTGTGGCCTAAATTTGAGGATGAAGCAGTCGGAATGCGACTGGCAGCAACGGGTGCGATTCGTGATCAGATTCTTAACACACAGGATGTTGTGTACTACGCGCTACGTTATCTAATTCCCCATTACTCTAACAATTTGCAAGAGCGGTATCAGATTGAGCTTGACCTTAAGAATATAGATCTCACAAATGCCAATGACATCATCGGTGTTATGGAAGCCATTGGACGCAAGCGTGGCTGTCTGATCGGTGGAGGCAAGATTGATTTGGATAAGACGGCTTCCTTGTTTCTGAAGGACTTGCGTGCAGGCAAAATCGGCCGCATTACCTTGGAGCGACCGTAGGGAATGTTTTTCTGAATGCTGTAGGTAATATTATATTTATTCTAACTCCTATTGGACCACTTTTTCATCAGGTGGTCTTTTTAGTGCGAGCAAACAAGATTAGCATCGTTCGAGCTTAAACCTCACGAATTCGGTTTTTTCTTGTCCAGGAGCGGATATCCAGTGTACTATTAGAAGGGTAACAACGATTGGACCATCCGAATGAAGACGTTGAAACATTTATGTAAAACGCCAATAATAGAACTTTCTATTACATAGAGAAGTCAAGCAAGGAGGTAGATCTCATGTTGGATTACGAAAAAGGGCTATGGCAGCGGGAAGGTATCCATCATATCGCAGGAATTGACGAGGTGGGACGGGGTTGTCTTTTTGGCGATGTAATGGCAGCAGCTGTAATTCTACC
>JACMJI010000147.1 GCA_014380705.1 Gorillibacterium sp.
CATTTCAAAATTGTTGATGCTTGCTTCCAACTGGACCATGAATAACTCTAACTTGTTCAAGCTCGCACCGATCAATTGGTTTTGGATGATCTCGATACTTTTCTCCGTGGAATAATAATAGAGACCCAACATAGGGGAGAGTAGGAGGACAAGGAAGAGGATCATTTTCTGAAAAAAATTTAAGCGTTTTAGCATGCTCCACCTCGTTTACAGACATCAAGTCAGCGTTCTCATTCATTATACTACGCATGAACAGACAGCCGAATAGCAAATTGTGTAAGAGCAGTAAAGTGATTTAGATGCTTCTATTTAATTCGATTTGATCTATATAAATCTATGTGATACGGCTCCTAAAATGAAGGATAGAACAGTAATTTTATAAGGAGTGGGAGATTATGAGCAAAGTGAAGATTATCGGTTCGTCCCTGCCGAATATCCCGTGGCAGGAGAGGGTGGCGGGTAGCCAAGAGATTGTCTGGAGATACTCGGCTAACCCAATCGTGCCTCGGGACGCCCTTCCGCAATCCAACAGTATTTTTAACAGCGCCGTTGTGGCTTTGGATGGGGCGTTCATCGGTGTATTCCGAATTGATGCCACCAATCTAGAGAAGACCCTGCATGTGGGCAGAAGCGTCGACGGGATCGACTGGAAGATTGAAGAGTACCCGATTCAGTTTGAGGAAGGGAAAGGGACCGCCCGGGGATATGATCCCCGCGTCTGCTTCGTTGAGGACCGGTATTATATTACCTGGTGCAACAATTACCACGGACCGACCATCGGGGTTTCTTATACCTTTGATTTTGCAACTTTTTATCAGTTGGAGAATTCTTATTTGCCCTATAACCGCAACGGGGTTCTGTTCCCTCGGAAAATAAACGGGGAATTTGCCATGCTGAGCCGTCCAAGTGATAGGGGGCACACCCCTTTCGGGGATATTTTCATCAGCCGCAGCAAGGACATGGAGTATTGGGGCAAGCATCGGTTTGTCCTGGAAGCGAAGGGAGGCTGGTCCTGGACGAAGGTGGGGGCAGGGCCAAATCCCATCGAGACGGATGAGGGCTGGTTGCTGATTTATCACGGCGTCATGACTACCTGCAGCGGGATGGTTTACAGTATGGGGGCCGCCATACTCGATCTGGAGGAGCCCTGGAAGGTACTTTATCGGTCGTCTTCCTATATCCTGAACCCCCGAACATCCTATGAATGTATGGGGGATGTTCCAAACGTTGTCTTCCCCTGTGCCACGCTATGCGATGCGGATACTGGAAGGCTGGCCATTTACTATGGAGCGGCGGATACGGCGGTGGCGCTTGCCTTCTGTCATGTGGATGAACTGCTGGACTATATCAAATCCAATCCGGAAGAGTAGAATATGGTCGGAGGGTGGAAAGGGATGAAAGGCTTACGGGTTAGTGAAGCGGAAAACCTTTAGGTGCATTCGCCTCTTGCGGTTGTTAATTTTAGATGCATTCGAACTCCAGCAACAAACAAAACCAGGTACGGCTGGATGCCGCACCTGGTTTTGTTTGTGATCAATCCAATTTAATTTTGGGAATGACATTCCTTTGCACCTGTTGGCGGTAAGCCGACGGTGCGTAGGTGTAATGCTTTTTAAACAGGTGGTAGAAATGGCTCAAATTATTGAAGCCGCATTCAAGGGATATGGAGAGAATGTCAGAATCGCTGTGGGATAGCAGGTGCTCCGCGTAGGAGAGCCGAATTTCGTTTATTTTCTCTGTCGGAGTGCGACAATAATATTTCTTGGTCATGCGGCAGATATGCTCAGGGGTTTTATCCGTTAACCCATAAAGGGCTTTCAGGCCTTCTGCAAGAAGTGGTTTGGCTGCTACAGATTCATATAGAGAGGACAGCCAGCTTGGAATGACCGTCTCCGTAGGGAGCTCGTCAGGTTGGGAAAAGAATTGTAGAAAAGCTTCAGCCAAGAAAAGCCGGATGCCTGCGGGTGCCGGCTTTTGTGCTTTGGCCGGACGGAAGAAGAAGTTCTCCAGGCTCCTCGTAAATCGCTGGATGCCCTCTCGCGAAAGAGTAGCTGATGGAGGGAGGGCGGAGTTCAGGAGCTTATCCCACGGAGTGTCTTCACCTAAAATTGTCACTACAGCCGACATCACTTTTTCTGTAAAGGCCAGATTGACCAAGGTGCATGTCTCTCCTCCGTATTCAGAACCGTAAGCATGCCGGTCTGCCGGACGAATGAAGACTAAAATGCCTGTTTCGAGTCTCTCGCAGGTATCGTTTATGAGATGGTCCACCGAGCCGGAGACGATAAGAAACAGCTCGTAGAAGTCATGGGTATGAAGCTC
>JACMJI010000148.1 GCA_014380705.1 Gorillibacterium sp.
ACTGAAATAATACCATCTTCCGCATGTTCCGTCATTGCAAGTGATTCCTGATACACAGCACTAGCGGCAGCCGCAACACCCTGTATACCTTCAGCTAGTTCAGCAACGGCCACAGAACCCTCTTCAGCTGAACGGACTTGGCTGTCGGATGTACTCGCCAGCATGGATAACGATTCAGCGATCTCACCCGTAACGGCCTTCGCTTCTGATGCACTAATTGCAAGTTGGTTGGAGGAGAGATTAACCTGTGAGGAGGCTTGGTCCACTTTGCCAATCAAGGATCGCAGATTTAGAATCATTCGATTGATCGAATCCGCCATTAAACCAATCTCATCCTGCGAACGTACAACGACAGGTTCACTCGTTAAATCTCCTTCAGCTACTTTATTTGTCAACAATCCAACCTTAGATAGCATCCGAATCAGTTGGTTCGTAAAGAAAAAAGCAGCAACCAGCAGTAGTCCTGCCAGGCATAAGGTAATAAGCAACAAGTTGCTATTAAAAGCTGAAATCGTCTTGTCTGTATCCGCTGTAGGAACGGCAAATGAAATGAGACCAATTATCGTCTTGTCATATGAACGTAACAGATCGGTCACGGTATAATACCGCTCGTCTGCAATTTTCTCATAATCTGCAACAGGAGTACCTGTCTTATTCAGTTCTTTCCAAATCTCTGGTGAAACCTCTCCCCCAACATCAGGGACCCCGTTGCTCATAATGTTGCTGGAAACCTTCGTTTCCCCCTGTGAGATCGTAATCCGAATGTTCTCGTTGCCAAGACGAGGCACTAAATTATCAATGAATGCTAAATTATCATTCATCGGCTGCTCGCCTTTAAAAAGCTTGCCTTGGACGATTCTCCATTCCCCCGGGTTTTTCTCTTCAAGAATTTCCATCCCCGTTTTGAAACTGGTTAGCACAAAATTTTTCAGTTGGGTTTCTGTTGATTTTTTCATTGTATAACTTGAATAGCCAAACATTATCGAATTCCCTATGAGAATTACGATACCAAGCATGAGCAGTAATTTAAACCTCAAACCTAATTTCATACCGTTCCCTCCCTATCTTCTGTCTGATAATGACGAATGCTAACGAATAATCGCTTTGCATCATCGGTTTCCCTTGCAAAATTTTTTTCTTACTATTGTACTAAAATATCCACTTACTGCCTATAACTTATTCTTATATGTAAACGCTATCTTAAGTATATTTTCAGAACAAAGGCCGCATAGCTGACATAAATTTGTCAGCTTACGCGGCCGAATGACAAAAATAGTCGATTAATAACCAGCTTCACTCTTGAGTCCGTTAATAATTGCCACTCCTGAACTTGTGCCAAGCCGTGCGGCTCCTGCTTCTACCATGAGAATGGCAGTTTCCAGATCTCGAATGCCCCCGGATGCTTTGACCTGAACATGAGAGGAAACAGCCGCACGCATTAAGCGAATATCTTCAGCAGTGGCTCCACCAGGACCAAACCCCGTTGATGTCTTGACAAAATGTGCGCCTGCTGCCTCTGACAGCTTACACGCGGTTACTTTCTGTTCATCATTCAGAAAGCCTGTTTCCAGAATAACCTTAACGATGGCTTGTCCATTTACAGCCTGAACAACCTCACGAATATCCGCTTCAACTGCTTTATAATTCCCTTCCAGAAGCTGACCAATCGACAAAACCATATCGATTTCAGTTGCCCCGCCCGAAGCTGCGACTGCCGCTTCAAATGCTTTGACTGGTGTATGATTGGCTCCTAATGGGAAGCCAACGACCACAGCAATTCCTGTTTCCGAGCTTTTGAGAACTTCATTGCACAGACTTACCCATTTGCCATTAACGCATACCGTGCGAAACTTATATGTGATCGCTTCAAAGCATAGCTTCTCGATTGCTTCCGCATTGGCATCCGGCTTAAGCAGCGTGTGATCAATCCATGAAGCAATGACTTTATCATCATATTTCATTTGGTTTCTGATCCCCTTCCATTTCAGTTATTGCCTGGATCAATACGTTATCATTATTACCATATCCAGATTGCTTTTGCAGCCGTAGTGCTTCCTTAGGTGTATACCAACCGACTCCGTCGATTTCCTCAATCTGAACCTTATCGCTTCCGCCAACTGCCTCGACGAGGAAATAATGAACCTCCTTAGCCGAATGGTGAACATCGTCCTGATAGTGGATAACCATCAGCGGTTTAATGATCCGTCCCCATGTGCCCGTCTCTTCCTCAATTTCACGGATCGCTGTCTGCTCTACGGTTTCCCCCGCTTCCATCTTTCCTTTGGCCAGCGTAATCTTACCGAAACGGTCTTTAATTAATTGGATCTCTAGTCCTTGCTCCCCTTTGCGGAACACAACACCACCCGCGGACACAATAACCACTCATTCTACCCCCTAATCAAAAACCAATAATTTATTGGCACCAGCTAAAGCTACAGCCTTGTCAAGTTTGGTTCTAACATACGTAAAGCTGTTCCCTCAGAGACAGTTACTCCCGATTTTAGGATCTTGACTTTGACCATATGGCGAAGCATTTCCTTTGTTCCGGGAAAAGCGACCTGTAAATAGTTATCCGAATAACCGGCAATCATTCCTAGATGCGGCTCTTCCTTGCATAGTCGCTCAGGGATAATGTCCAGGGTTTGACCAATGAATTTGTCAGCATAAGCAAGCTGCATTGTTTCCGATAGCTTGATCAAGCGGCGCACGCGATGATCCTTAACTTCATCGTCTATTTGATCCACCATAAGAGCGGCAGGTGTACCTGAGCGTTTCGAATAGGGAAATACATGCATTTCGGAAAATTTCATTTTTTCCATAAAGCGGTATCCATTCTCGAACATTTCCTCGGTCTCCCCCGGGAAGCCCACGATTACATCGGTCGTTATGGCGACATCAGGGAAAGTATCATGGATTTTGGCAATTTTCTCACCAAACTCCGCTGTTGTGTATCTCCGCTTCATCCGTTCTAGCACCGTATCATCACCGGCTTGCAGTGGTACATGAAAGTGGCGGCAGAGCTTATCTGAGTTCTTCAACACATTCAAGACACCATCATCAATCTGGCTGGCTTCAATCGAGCTAATTCGAATCCGCCTGATGCCATCGATTTTGTCAAGATCGCTGAGCAGATGAGCCAGTCTGTATTCGTCTAGATCCTCCCCATAGCCTCCTGTGTGAATACCCGTTAGAACAAGTTCCTCATACCCGGCTTCCACAAGCTGACGAGCTTGCTGCAGCACATTCTCCGGCTTACGGCTACGCAGCAGTCCCCGAGACCAAGGAATAATACAGAAGGTGCAGAAATTATTGCAGCCCTCTTGAATTTTCAAGAACCCACGTGTACGATCAGCAAATTCAGGAACATTCATCTCTTCAAAATCACGCGTTTTCATAATATTGCGAACAATGTTGATGGGCTCCCGCTGCTCACGGAACTGCTTCACCATAGGTAATAGAAGATGTCGATCCTGCGTGCCTATAACAATATCAACACCCGGTATTGCTGCGACCTCAGCAGGAGCCGTTTGGGCATAACAGCCTGTTACACAGACAATCGCATCTGGATTGCGACGTACCGCTCGGCGAATAACCTGACGGCTTTTTTTATCCCCTGTATTCGTTACCGTACATGTATTAATGACATATACATCCGCACTGGATTCAAAATCCACTTGTTCGTAGCCTTCCAATTTGAACAACTGCCAGATGCCTTCGCTCTCGTAAAAATTCACTTTGCAGCCTAAGGTTTGAAAAGCCACGGTAGACACTGGATCAACCCCCCATTTCACCGTATTCATATAAAATGCAAGCGAGAGCAGTCATTCCCGCTGTTTCAGTGCGGAGAATTCTCAGCCCTAAGCCTGTGGCGTGGCAGCCTGCTGCTTCAGCCTGCTCCGCTTCCTTCTCAGATATCCCGCCTTCTGGTCCAATGATGAGCATAATACGGGGTTTCCGTTGTTCACTACCTGTTTCATGATCCGCTGGATTAGCAGAGCGTCTATCCTCAAGACCAATCCGATTCGCCTCACGCAGCAGAACGCTTCGTAAATGCTGCCCAGACTCCTTCTCATAGCAGAGGAGTGCTAAATCAACTTCAGCTGCCGTAAGCTTAAGCAGCTCCTTCCAAGAGATCGGAGCATCGACCTCCGGAACTACACTCCGATGGGCTTGCTCAGCTGCTTCCTTAGCGATTTTCTGCCAGCGCAAGAGTCGTTTTTCTTCTTTTTTGGCGTCGTATTGAACAATGGTTCGCTCCGATAAGAAAGGAATAAAGCGAGCAGCACCGATCTCCGTGCATTTCTGAATAACAGTCTCCAGCTTGTCCCCTTTGGGAAGACTTTGCGCAACCCAAACATCGACAACGGGTTCATTCGCAAGTGGAAGCTCTTCTAGTATGTCTGCCTGAACCTCAGTTTTACCAATTACCGTTAAGGAGACGAGGACGCTTCTCCCTGTACCATCGCAGCAGATCACCTTATTGCCTGGCTCCGCACGCATAACACGACTTAGATGATGGGCATCCTCACCGCAGATTTGAACCGTATGTGGACCGAATTGTTCCGGTGGTATAAAATATCTTTGCATAAGGGAGTCCTTTCCTTGCCTTTGCGTTGTACAAGTCTTGCTATGCTGACAGGCATCTTCTCAATATAACGCGTAGATTTTCAAAAAGCTAGGATATGCTGAGATAATCTAAGCTTTCTCCAATTGATATTTACTCCAACCAAAGTATAACCCAATTGAAATTTACTCCAATCAAAGCTTGCTCCAATCGAAATTGAAACCAAATAAAGTCGCGAGAGTGTGATCTATTCCGTCAAAAATCGGAACGGTCAGCTCAAAAACGGGACCCAAGGTTACCTCGTAAAGCGGATCTAAGAATATAATCAACAAGAAGATAAAAACAAACCACTGTGAAATCTGTTGCAGCTTAAGCCTAGCTGGCAGGGGTAACAAATCAAGCAGGATCCGATACCCATCAAGAGGCGGCAGGGGAAGCAGATTAAAGAGAAATAGAATAAGATTAAGTTGGATATGAAAATGCATAAAAAGTGCGATCGCATTGTGCACTCCAGGTGACATGGTTGCAAATAGTCCAAATGTATCTAATGAGTAAAAAACGAGCATCCCAAGAATAACAAGCAATAGATTAGAGAGGGGGCCGACAAGAGAAACAATAATGCCCATTATTCTTGGTTTACGAAAGTGACTGGGATTTATCAAGACAGGCTTGGCCCATCCAAATCCGACTAGAAAGATCAAGATGGTGCCAAGAATATCCAAATGGACTTGAGGATTGAGCGTTACCCTCCCCATCGAACGAGGAGTTGGGTCACCGAACCGGTCAGCTGCGAAGGCGTGAGCAAATTCGTGAAGGGTAAAGGCGATCATCAGCACGAGAAAAATAAACGGGATAAACTCAGGATGACGAAAGATATCAAACCCCATGACTCACCAATCCTTTTTCAGCAACGATAGCTACCCATTCTTGATCGCGATTGATTTCGCGAATAAGAAAACCCGCTGCCTCCATAGCATCTACAACTGCTTGTTCCTTGCGCTCAATAATTCCAGACGCAATATAAATCCCACCCGGTTCTAGCGCTTCGTAAACATCGCTAACAAATAGCAGAATAATCTCCGCCAGAATATTGGCCACAACCACACGAACGGGAAGCGTAATGCCAAGTGTGTGCTGGTCGTTGTTCTGCTGCAATACGCCGAGCAGATCACTCAACTGGACATTGATCTGAGCT
>JACMJI010000149.1 GCA_014380705.1 Gorillibacterium sp.
AAGGAAGGCTGATAACCCGCTTAACCAATCCATTGTTTAAGGTAAGCTGCGTGTCTGTCCATGCTGCATAATGAATAGGTTCCTCATCGTATGTGATTAGGTTGTGGTCGGAATCCTGCTGCTCCTCGATATGGACCAAGTCATCTTTACAACGCATCATTCATTCTCCTTTAGATATCAGTGTGTAGGGGTTGCTGCTCTATTTCACTATACCGGAGTGCGAAGGGATCAAACCTCATCTTTTATTCGATATTCATGTAAAAATATATGATCTATGCTATCATTTTTGTACGTGCAGCTAATATATGATCAAGAAGCAGGGTGAAGTATGCGGATCTTTAAGGAACATATTAAACTGGATGTAGCTTTCCCGCTTTCCATTGAGCACCCTATCATGGAACCATTCCATTTGGAATCGCCAACCTATCACTACCATGATTGCATTGAAATTTCGTGTGTCAAACAAGGCCGCGGATGTTATGTAGTAAACGGCAAGAAACATATGATGGAAACCGGAGACGTCATCCTGTTCAACTCCATGGAGCCTCACTATTGGGAAGTGTTCCCCCCGGAGAATATGGATCAGCCTGTGCTTTTGTTTTCCCCTGCACTGCTAGGGTCCGGGGAATCCAGCAGGTCCGATTATCCGTATCTACAAATATTTTCCGAAAAAAGCACCAATTTCAGCAACAAGCTTCCCACCGGTCATCCGGGTACAAAAGATATTTTTAATCTACTGTTGGACATGACACTGGAATATGAGAACAAGCAGATCGGGTATCGAATGATGCTGAGGGGCAAGCTGCTTCAACTGATTACCACGCTGGTTCGATCTTTTCAGGATGAGAGCAAGGCTATGGAGGATCTGCACAGCAAGCAAGGTCAATTGGAACGGCTGAGCTCCACGCTTGAATTTATAAATGCCAACTATATCCACGACCTCCGTCTGGCCGATGCGGCTTCCGAAGCGTGTATGAGCAGCAGCTACTTCTCCACCTTTTTCAGCAAGACGTTAGGGCTATCCTTTAAAGAATACCTAATCCGATTGCGAATCGAACACGCCATGGAACTGATGCACACGACCAATAAGTCGATTACGGAGATTGCCCTAGAAAGCGGCTTTAATAGCTTATCCAATTATTACAAGGCGTATAAAAAGTATCGCCTCACATAAATGGCTTCCTTATATAGTGAAGCTAAGTTCCTGATTAAGGATACCCAGGTTCGTGAATAGCGGAAGTTTGCTTTACTAAAGTAAGAATTGTGTTTTTTCGCTGCCAAATAATGAAGTTAGCTTCAGTAATAGTGAGTATAGGTTCAGATGTGTGGGGGCAGGAGAGAAATAGTGAAGTTAGCTTCAGGAATAGTGAGCCCCTCGTTTTTTTGTAGACGTATTGTAGATAGAGGGCCCAGAGCTAGATAACATTTGAGGGTGCATATGAACACATATCAAATAGACATCGCCAAAAAAACCTTATAAAATAAGGCTTCTTGGTAGTACAAGTTCAGCAATATTTGGAGGAGCAGTAACCGAAATTGGGTGCTATAGAGGGAAGCGATGTTCTTCTTTAGCCAGACTAGCTATGGTATAATGTTGCCAAGATGACAATCGGATGGACGGTGAGAATAAATGATGCGTTCCCAACAGCTTCATAAATTAGTTAAGCTTACTGGTGATCGGGCTAGGTTGGATGCTAAAGTTAACAATACTTACATCGTTTATAAAATAAATAGTGGTCAGATCGTTAAAGAGTATTCGGATGGCAAGATCGTTAATGTGGAATACCCTATTGGATAGACTTTTTTAAAGTGTCTACTCTATAGGGTACCTTTTATCTAAGGCAGCACTTCATTTTCTAACGACAGCCAATGAAACGGAGTCGTATCGAAGAACAGATCTGGATTCACCGGTACATTATGAGCCCAAAACGTGAAATGCAGATGGGGTCCGGTGGAGAATCCCGTTGTGCCTACAAGACCGATGATATCGCCTTGCTTCACAGGGTCACCTGCCTTCACATGGAGCTTGGACAAATGCGCATATTGGGAAAACAAGCCCATGCCGTGATCGATGTAAATCGCATTACCTGTTAAATACAGCCGCTCTGCCAAAACAACAATTCCGGCATTTGTCGCCTTGATCGGCGTTCCTTCCTTGGCGGCTAGATCAAGAGCGCGATGACTGCTGTCGAATTTCCCATTCACATAACGGGTATAGCCAAATGGTGTTGTTAAAATCCCCTCGATAGGTTTAATAAAGTTTGTACTGAAGAGAAACTCACCCTGAGACGCGCTTCGTGCTTTATTAATTTTCTTCTGATCCTCGGCAATACGCTTTGTATCCTGCTTCATGCTCTCCATCTGCTTCGTGACCTGTAAATATTGAGTCTCGAACTTTTTGGACTTGATGATAAGGGTGCGATTGCCAATCGGGTAGCTACCCGGCTTGAGTCCAAGCGACACCGGTAAATAAGTGAAGTAGCCTGCGCCGAAGGGCCTTAGCTTATAGGTTTTTCCTTCCCAAGTGACTTCTCCCTGCTGTCCATGCCGTACAAGCACCACATCCCCGGGAGAAGCAGATTCCGGCAGAATCGACCATTCGCTCTCCATGATCTTTTGTGCCGCATCCCGTTCTGTATATAAAGAGGCCTCTTTACTGGCTGCCTGCAACCGTAGACGCTCCGCATCGAATTCCTTTACCATATCCGCCGTCACCTTATTGTGCCAGGTAACACCGCCGTCAATTGTCACCCAGAGCGGCTCCTCCGCATTTGACCCATCCTCAAGCTGCACCCAACCAACATTCCAGGTTAGAAACTGAGATTTACGCACCTTATATACTTCGGCCCCAACATGAATGACAAGCGGGTTTTGCTCTTTACCGCTCATCCAGCTTACGGTTTCATCGCTAACATCAGTCGGTGTTGAAGTCGGTGCTGATGTCGCGGGATCGGATGCGGCGGCAAGCCAATGAAGGCCCCCATCGGTCGTCTTCATTATTCCGTCAGTGTAAAGGGCCCAGCCCTGAACCAAGTTATCCATATGAAAATCAAGCAACTCCCGTTTCTTAACCTCAGCTATAGGGCTGATAGATTCCCTTGGGGGTTCACTGGCCAAAGCGGTGCTGCTTCCTTCCGGTGCCTTTACCTGGGATGGAAACCATACAATGATGGCCACGCACACCAGTACACTCAGCACGATTAAACTTATCCAATATCGGGTAGAAAGCTTACTGATTGCTTGCTTCTGCGCAGCTTTTCTCTCTAGATTCATTAGCCTTGATTCTCCTCTCCTGCAGGGAAGGTCCGCACCCGCTGTTTCTGCTTTCCTAACTCTATATTACAATAGATAACCGATACAGTTTAATATAAATATTGGCAAAAGGGAGTTTTAGTCATCCTGTGTCCTGGGCGGTAGGGGAAGTGGGGTGTTTGATCCTCAAAGCAAAGCACATGAACTGCTCCCTCAAAATGTTCAAAGACGCTTTCAAAGCCACCTTATGGGTGGGGATGAAAGCGTCTTTGCGTTACTCGTAATTGTCGCAGCTGTTGTTCTCGGGCCTATTCCTTCTTATCCCACACTTCCGAGCTGGGCTGTTCCTCGGGAAGCGCATGGGAGACCGGCGGAATGGATTTTGACTTAAAGCGGATCACCTCGGAGGAGTAGATGGAGACGTAGAGACCTCCCCCCGCGACGGTGGCCTTAATGATGACCGGCTGATTGTACTCGTTTCGGAAAGCAAAATCCGGACCATGCCAGCTTACCGTCGCATCCCGGCCCGGCAGTACGTACGGTACATGACGGCTGTGAGAGTACCGCATTACCACCTTTAGACCTGCTTGGTCCACCGCATTGAAGAGGGTCGAGGATACCTGGCAGATGCCTCCTCCGATTCCCTCTGAAAGCTCGCCACGGACGATAATCGGCGCATTAAGGTATCCCTTCTTCTTCGAGCGTATGCCAACCGTATCGTTGAAAGAAAAGGTTTCACCGGGAAAGACTACAGTACTGTTAATCGCTGCAACGGCAAGACGGATATTGTGCGCCCGGCTGTCATTGTGAACATTGAAATAGGTAGCGTAATGAGCGATCGCTTTGTGGGTAATTTCCGTCAGCAGCTCCGTGTCCACCTTTGGATAAATTTCCTTGGTTTCGGCTTGAATGGTCAAGGGCCCCGTCTGGAGTACATAGCCCAGCATCTGCTCCATAAGCAGCTTTTGGTCTAATTGCTTCCCATTTTGACCTGACGTATAGTTGCCTGGACCTAACCAAATTGCGTTCTGCGGAGCAGTATAAACCAGCTTCCCTGCACGATCGACCCATTTCTGAATAGCCGCAATATCCGGCGTCATCCACACCGGTAAGGCTAATTCCGTGCGGGGAATAACGAAAGCCTGATCATGGACCACTAG
>JACMJI010000150.1 GCA_014380705.1 Gorillibacterium sp.
CTTTTCCGATAAAGCTTCATCAAACTCCCTCTGTGCCGCCTGCTTTGCCTTGAACAACATCATGAGCACTCGGCTGTAAACGTTTATTGCTCCATCCCCCGTCGTCTCAATGGGTAAAAAGATCGCTTCAGGGTATTTCTCAGTAATTAAGGATTGGATCCCATCGGATACGCCAGAGGAAGGCAAACACCCAAATGGCTTGACGGAGATCGTCATGTTGACCTTTCGTTTAACTACGTTCAGGATGAGCTTCCCCACCTCCATATGACCTTCTCCACCGCGCAGATGATTGTTATAGTGTTCATGAGCAACTTCGGCAATCTCCTCCATGTCGGGCAAGTGATAATCATTCAGTCCCATTGCCTTGGCGTACATCTGAAACATAAAGCGAAGGATGTGATCGGCTAACCATAACTTACGTAACCGAATAAATGGATTTATGCCTTGCAAGCCATGTTTGCCTGAATCGGCTTCGCGCAGGTCAATTCTCCTTAAGGTATCGTAGCGCCCTGACCAAATGAGAAAGAGAATCCACGCCAATACCGGCTGTACTTCTACCTCCGCCCCCTCCCTCTCCAAAAATTGTTGGAGCTGATAATTGCCATCACCCTCTGTGGTCATTGCCCAAAACTCACCGATGATGCTTACTTTCGGCTTGACCTTGGTACGATCTACTTGAATGACCTGCAGTTCTGTGCGGCAACGAATCAGCACCGGACCGAGCCGCTTTCGCTTGCAGAGAGCATCGTACAAGTATTGCTTACAACGCTCCAGAGCAGCGTCCGTAGAACCTTTCGCCAATTCATAGGGGCGGATGCGATAAGCAAGTGCGTTCAAAACGTCTCCCAGAAGAATAGCCTTCAGAATGCTAAGAAAAAATGTTGTATCCAATTTAAGGGCGGATTCTCCGCCCGTTGCTTGTTTTAAGCCCGTCGTCTGCTGGAATAACAGGACCCGGAAGCCATCAAATCCCGCATCGCGCAGCGCCTTCCGATATTCTGTTACATAAGTACCAAATCGGCAGGGTCCACAGGAATCACTCGTAACTAATAAATAGTTGCGGATGATCTCCTCCTTTGTTTTACCTTCATCAAGGAGGTGGTACAAATGCTTGATCAGATTGCCTACTGTGTAATAGGTCGGGTTGCACTGCCCGCGGTTGCCAAATTCTTTGCCATAACGCAGCGATTCGTTATCTGGGCATTCCAGATGCCGCACTCGGTACCCTAATCCGATCAGCGCGCCCTCCAACAAATAATCCTGTGCAACCGAAAGTCCACCGAAGAAAATGGTTGTGGTCGATTTATCCTTGGTTAGAAAGGGTCGGCAAACAGGATCAAACCAATGCGTCTTTTTTAACAGATCCAATCCCAGCGCTTTTTCCTGTTTCTTTTGAAAGTTTAGCAGGTTATCCTCAAGGGATAATAATTCTTCGGACTTCTCCTTGTTTTTCAAAATAGCGATAATGGGTTCACCCCTTGTTTTGATTTTCTAAATAATCCCGAACTGCTCATTTTTTCGATGGGACAACAGCTCGACGCGTCTTTGCTCCAGACGATGCTCCAATTCCACTTTCTTACGAGCTAAATCCCGCAATCGCTCCTCATGAAGCCCCAAGCTGTGGGCATAGGTCTTGACCCTGATTTTAATCGAACCGCTTGGCTTATTGGCATCAATATCATGCAAGGCAGAGAAGGGAGTTCCTGCACTTTGGATAATGGCGTCAATCAACCCATAAGTCGGTGCGTCATGCCCGCATTTAAAGCTCGATAGGTCCAGTAATGCTACCTGGGGATGACGTGCAGCAAATTTGGCGGCCCATACCTTCTGCACACTGTTGGAACTAAAGTTTTCTGGCCATACATCACTAACCTCAAGGGCGTATTCTACCCGTCCGCTCTTTAAGTCATCCGTGAAATAGCGGTGAAGCCACAACTCATCCTTGGGGATGGAGCGGATGGAAAGAATCGGATAGCCGAGCACTTGAAATTCCTCCAATACACCATGGTTAAGCCCAGGATCAGAATGGTATGGACGCCCGATCATTAGTATGGCAAGGCGGTTTTCTTGTTCCACCTGCTCCAGAATCATACGGCCCTTCTCCTGCATTTCTTTATCAAATAGTTCCATTGCCCTAAAACCCTCGGTAGCGGCAAAGTCACTTTCGTCCTCTGTAAACTGTAGATGATCCTTGAACGCTTCATATAGTTGCTTTTTCAACATATTCGGCTCAGCGAATGTGATGGCCGGATCGAGATAGACAACCCCTTTTGCCTCAAAGAAGTTGACTTCTTTGGTGAAGGCGGCTTTGATCACGTTGGGGGCGCCAGCCGCAATCGGGCAGCTAGCGTAATCTTTTACATGCTGGATGTGGGAAGGAATATGGGTGATACATGGGAACATGATGTAATCAAGCGGCTTATGCTCATGGTGCTTAAAAAGCAGGTTGTGTACATGAGCTTGTGCCACTTTTGAAGGATAACAGGGGTCGATAGATCCGTATTTGCCGCCCACCTGCCATAAATCCTCACTCGTATAATCACTGAACACAATGTTGTGCTGATCCATTCCCAGAGCCTCGAAATAAGTTCGCCAAAAGGGTGCCGTGGACCAAATGTTCAACACACGGGGAATTCCGATGCGAATCTTCCCTCGCCTCTCCATTGCCTCGCTGGACGACCGCCTAAATGGGTGACAGGGTTC
>JACMJI010000151.1 GCA_014380705.1 Gorillibacterium sp.
TTGCGAAGTCGCCTTTCATCCCCATAGTTTAAACTAGGAGCTTTCGGCTATTTAGAGGTAAAAATAAGCAGAAGAATCATGAGCAGGACAAATGTGCCAGCGATGGAACATGTCCAAATGATAGCTTTCTTATTAAGTTCTTGCTTCTTGTGGCGTTGTGCGTAGCTTTCTTTCTTTTTCATAACAGAACACCATCCTTAGGCTGCGATCTTTCCTTACATTTTATCATAAAGAAAGCGTTTTATCAGAAGTTTTTTTAATGCCTGTGGCTTTTCTTTTTGGTCGTAAAAGAATAAACTGTTTCGAGGGAGTAAAAATTCAGCACAAGAACAGCTCGAAGTGAGGTGTCAATCGATTGTTATATCAAAGAGTGGCTAAGCCTGTTTTATTCCGCATGGAACCGGAACAGGCGCATCATCTGACCATAGGTGGCCTACAAAAGGCAGGGGCTATACCGGGTATACGTTCTTTGCTTCACGGATTGTACGGAGTGCCAGCTTGTCCGGAGCTTCATGTATCTTTGTGGGGAATCGATTTTCCTAATCCTGTTGGACTTGCTGCGGGTTTGGATAAGAATGCCGACGCTGTCAAAGGGTTGTCTTCCTTGGGTTTTGGATTTATGGAGGTGGGAACGGTAACGCCACAGCCTCAACCGGGTAACGAATCTCCACGACTCTTTCGCTTGTCCGAGGACAAAGCATTGATCAATCGAATGGGCTTTAACAACAAAGGTGCGGAGCATATGGCCGAGGCGCTAGCTAAGGCTGGCAAGCGGCGTATTCCAGTGTGTGTGAATATTGGTAAGAACAAAACAACGAGCAACGAGGAAGCAGCAGAGGACTATCTTTCATGCATACGCACGCTTTATGGGCATGCTGATTTTTTTGCACTAAATATTAGTTCTCCAAATACGGCGAATTTGCAGAATCTTCAGCATGGTGAGGCACTGCGAGGACTTCTAACTGCTGTCACAGATGAGATAGATAAAGAAAGACAAATCGTTAACGGAGAGGCTAAGCCAGTTTTAGTAAAAATCTCTCCAGATCTGACGGATGTAGAGCTTGAGGCAATAGCGGAAACTGTACTCGCAAGCAAGGTCTCAGGGATAATCGCGAACAATACCACCACGAATAGAGAAGGCTTGATTCACCCAAATGCCAAACAAGTTGGCGGCTTAAGCGGGTCTCCGATGACGAAGAGATCCAACGAGGTTGTTCATAGACTCTATAAAATGACAAAGGGTCGTATTCCGATCATCGGCTCGGGTGGGATTTTTACAGCGGATGATGCATATGAACGAATCCGATCAGGGGCAAGCTTGGTAGAAATTTTCACCGTGCTAATCTATGAGGGACCTGAGGTTCTCCGCACAATTAATGAAGGTATAGTTAAAAGAATGCGTTTAGACGGATTCACCAGCATCTCGCAGGCTGTTGGAACCGCTCAGTAAAGAGTAACCTTGGAAGGGGAAGTGCCGGATGGATGGAAGGGATTGGAATAAGTTTTTACTCCCTTACGAACAAGCAGTTGAAGAACTGAAAGTAAAGTTCAAGCTGCTGCGCTCTGAACTCAAAAAGCGGGAGGAATATACGCCGATTGAGTTCGTTACAGGCCGAGTCAAGCGTATCTCAAGCACGCTGGAAAAAGCAAAGCGCCTGGGTGTTCCGATGGACCAACTAGAAACCGGGATTGAAGATATCGCGGGTATTCGCATCATGTGCCAGTTTATGGAGGACATTCAGCGTATGGCGGATCTTATCCGCGCACGCCAAGATATGAAGGTGCTTTATTACAAAGACTACATTACGCATCGAAAGGAAAGCGGATATCGGAGCTATCATATGATTGTCGAATATCCGGTCCAAACTGCGCTTGGAATGAAAAAAATACTTGCAGAGATTCAAATTCGGACGCTCGCGATGAATTTTTGGGCGACGATTGAGCATTCGCTTAATTACAAATATAAAGGCGACTTGCCGGAAGATGTTAAGATGCGTCTTAGCAAGGCAGCCGAAGCCGCTTATCAATTAGATAAAGAAATGGCTAGTATCCGCGAAGATATCACGGAAAGCCAAAAGCTGTTTGAAGACCGATCCAACTTAATCAGCTCCTTGATCAATCGAATTCAAGTGCTTTACTTTTATCGCCGAGTTCGAGAGGCGGCACAATTCCAGCTCCGATTCAATGAGCTTTGGGAGAATGAAGATATTTGGGGTTTAAAAGGGCTTTCTGAGGATATGGACAAAGCCATTGCAAAATCAACTCGTGAGTACGAAAGTAAGCCGGAATAAGTCATCGAGGAGGGATTGAAATGTTATATGATCCTTTGTATATTGAATTTATTTATTATTTCAATATAGAACGCGATTACTTTGAGTGCCATGAGGTACTGGAGGAGTTATGGCTGAAGGAAGGCAGAAGCTTGCTTTATCAGGGGCTTTTGCAGGTCGCAGTGGGACTGTACCATCATCGCAATGACAATCTTGGCGGGGCGTTTAAGCTGTTTACAGGTGCGATTGAGAAGCTGGAATCATACCCCTCCGATGCTCTCGGTATTGATCTTGAGAAGCTGCGGCAAGAGAGCAATGTCTATCGAGATGGTCTTACATTAGCTATCGCTGATGCCAACCCTACGCATTATCCTTTCTATGATCTAAATATTGTTGTGATTGATCCTTCACTTAAGGAAGCGATAGACCTTTTGGTTGATAATCCCCCCCATAAGCATTAACGGGATTTGAAAGAAACCCGTAATTTATATATTCTTATAAGTAAACAAGCTTTATAACTATGGCTCAATGCGTTAAGGCAGACATGGAGCGTTTTACTGCCATGTCTGCCTTTTCTGGGAATACGTGGAGCGTTTTACTGCCATGTCTGCATTCTTTGGGAATACATGGAGCGTTTTACTGCCATAACTACTTACTTTAGGAATACATGGTTTTACCTTATAATTTACCTATAATTCACTGGTAAGTGTACATACTTCAAGGTAATTTAAAGTTGAGTATTAGCAGATGGGGGCAAATTTCAAATATGAAAAAAACGGAACGACTCGATAAAGTGCTCGGGCATTCTGGCTTTGGCACTCGGCGGGAAATTAAAGAATCGGTACGGCGTGGTTTGGTAACCGTTAATGCCAGGGTTGTAAAAGACAGCGGAATACAGGTAAATCCAGAGATTGACGAGATTATCGTAAATGGTGAAGTGGCTGTTTACCGAGAATATGTATATTTAATGCTGAATAAACCCCCCGGCGTTGTGTCAGCCACAGAGGATGCGAAAGAGCGAACAGTTATCGATCTACTGGGCTCGCAATATTCTCACTTGGAATTATTCCCCGTTGGTCGGCTCGACAAGGATACGGAGGGACTATTGTTGTTAACGAATGACGGCAAGCTTGCTCATCAGTTATTGTCCCCTCGTAAGCATGTACCCAAAACGTATTATGCAGATGTGGAGGGTAAGGTAACAGAGGAAGATATCGCTCTTTTCCGTAAGGGAGTAGAGCTTGATGATAGCTATATTACGCTGCCGGCTGAACTGAGAATTCTGCAAAGTGGAGACCCCGATTCCCATTTGCTATCTAAGATCCAGTTGACAATCCATGAAGGTAAATTTCATCAAGTGAAGCGGATGTTTCTTTCTGTTGGCAAAACTGTCGTTTATTTAAAAAGACTTTCGATGGGTTCACTCCAACTCGATGAAAGCTTGCCAATCGGAGAATATCGCGAATTGACTGGGGATGAATTGGAAGGACTGAGGAAGCATGAACTATAAATTAATTGCACTTGATGTGGATGGAACCTTAATTACGGATGATCATGTACTGACGAATGCAACTCGTGAGGCGGTACAAGAAGTTTGCAGCAAGGGAATGATTGTTGTATTGTGCACAGGCAGAGGACCGATTAGTGCCTTGCCGGTATATGAGCAATTGGGTGCCGGGGGCATCATGATCACCCACAACGGTGCTACTGTGATCGATATTGCCGAGCGAAGAGTAATGAATGATTTTCGCATTGAATTTGCTGATCTGAAGCCATTGGTTGATTATTGCCGCGATAAGGGAATTCACTATGATCTCTGTACTCCCTTTGATATTTATGTCGAGCATCTGTCTGAACAGAATCGAGCGATGTATGCGAAGTTCTCTCAGGTTCCAACCGTGATTCCCAATTTTGAGGACGTTGATGAACCGAAGGTGAAGTTTACCCTTTCGGGCATGGAGGCTCAGATGGATCAAGTGGAACAGGATTGGCCATTCATTGGCTGTCCCTTGCGAAAAATTCGCAGCGGCGTTCATTTCATCGATATCATTAATCCTGAGGCGACGAAAGGAAATGCACTTAAGCAGGTATGTGATGATTTAGGAATCCCCCGCGCGGAAGTCATGGCTATTGGCAATTATTACAATGACATTGAAATGCTGGAATGGGCGGGGCTTGGTATTGCCATGGACAATTCGCCAGATGCTGTAAAAGTCAGTGCAGATGCTGTTACGGAGTCCAACAGCAAAGATGGGGTAGCCCATGCCATCCGTAAATATATACTGAATACCGAGAACTGAGAGATATTCGGGACAATAAATATATTTCAAGAGAAGAACAAAGACGCCGTCTACTCCAATATGGAATAGGCGGCGTCTTTACTAAAAGCGCTTAACGTTTAATATCTTAATAAAAGCCTTTAAGGATGATAACCAACAGAATGAACAGTACCAATACAAACCCAATGGATTGAGCGTATCCAGCAACAGCAGTCATCGCATTGCCCTCCTTTTATTTCGGTAGTCACCGACGTTACCGTTTTATTCATCTATTCCGGCTGTGAGGTTACCCTCATCTGTTTGTCGGCTAATATCATAGTATGAATACCTGTATAAAAGGGTATGGACGTATGCCCGGATGGATGAATTGCTATTAAAATGATTTTCGCAGCCCTTTTGGATAATGATTCTTGAGTTGTCCCTCGCTTGCCTTGCCAAAGCCGAGAGGATGCCCGCTGAGCGTTACTAGGCACCACCCCGAATAATGCGGTTGAATCTCTAGTGTGTCCCCGCGCAAGTATGCAGTCACTTCCGTTGGCCTTGCTTCAAGATCAATCGATTGTCTTACCTCCGAATCATGAAGCGCGAGGGCAAGGGCGTGTGTTGGTTCTATTCTGTTCTTCTTAAGCTCCGCTACATGAAGACCCGGACGGAAGGTGCGTACGCCTTCAAGATGACTTGAGGAAAAGGAACTGCCTGCAGAGTGGGGTAACCAATACAGATGCTCACCAAACAGAATAGGCTCCCCGAGCCCCGGTTTAAAACCAGGAAGCTCGATCTTTGAAAACGCAAGAAACTGCTCCCAGGCGATCTCTGCATTGCTCTTGCCGAGGTCCCTTTTGCGTGGAGTTGACAATGGAGTTGCTCTAACAGTAATTGTATCCGTCACTTCCTCAACAAAGCGTTTGCGAAGGATGGCGACAAAGTGACCTTCTCCCCGCTCGATATGGGGCCAAATTCGTTCAGCTTGAACCCACTCAAACTCGGGATTGCGCTTAAGAAATGCCTCTACCGTATCTTCATTCTCCTCCTGGTTAAAGGTACAGGTGGAGTATCCAAGGGTTCCACCTGGCTTTAGCATCGGTGCAGCTTGATCCAGAATTTCTGCTTGGCGAGCTGAACAGAAGGTCGGCATATCTCCCTTCCATTCCTCAACAGCAGCCGGATCCTTACGAAACATCCCTTCACCGGAGCAAGGGGCATCCAGCATGATTTTGTCGAAGAAAAGCGGGAATTTCTTAGCCAGATTGTCGGGCTTCATTTGGGTAACTACCGCATTGCGGACACCTAAGCGTTCGATGTTCTCAGAGAGGATTTTAGCCCGGCCAGCATGAGTTTCATTAGCGATCAATAACCCTTTACCTTGGAGCTTGCCAGCGATTTGAGTCGATTTGCCACCAGGTGCGGCTGCTAGATCCAATACGATATCACCCGGCAATGGATTAAGTAATTCAACGGCAGACATGGCAGAAGGCTCCTGGATGTAGTAGAGACCCGCGGCATGATAGGGACTTTTACCTGGACGAGCCTCCCCTTGATAATAAAAGCCCGTAGGGCACCAAGGCACAGGCTCGAGACCGTAGTCTGTATGTAAGCTCGTCCATAATGGGCTTAACTCATCGATCTTAAGCGGATTGCGGCGAATGCCGAGCGTTCGTTTCTCTTCAAATGAAGCAAAAAAGGAATCAGCCTCAGCGCCGAGCTGTATTCGCATACGGCTGATAAAGGCATCGGGTAGTTGTGTCATCGTATGGGGTTATCTCCTTGTGTTGATAGTGGATAGATATATCCTTCATGGTAATACAAAAAACAGCTTAAAACCAATGGTTGGCGAATTTGGAGAGGGCCCTAGCCTAAGAATATTGGCCTTTATTATCGTTTTTTAGCAGAAAAAGCATTCGTGGGGAAACAAATAGGGTATTTATACGTATAGAAAGGGTGAGCCAAAGCAAAGGGGTGAAAGTCTAATGAAAACGATCCGAATAGGAATGGGAGCATTGCTTATTTTGCTTGCCTTGCTGCTGCTGCCTTTCCCTAGACTTACGCCTGTTGCTCATGCCGATGCTTTTCAAAGTGTAAGGAGGTTTTTTCAGCTGCCGCAAGAGGTGGAGAAGATCCAGAACAATTATCGAATGCTGCAGCAGCAGGCTGATGAACGATATCGGCAAGCACAGGATGAATATAAAGCAAGCTATGAGAAGATCCAGGAACAGATTGAAATTACGCAAGAGGATCTCGATAAAGCCAAAGCAACAGCCGAGCAATTCCGTATGGAGCAGGAAAAACTAATCGAACAGAATGAACAGCTAACCGAGGACAATCGAAAGCTTGCCGAGACTGTTGAGGGCCTGAACAATACAGCGAAGCTTAAGGAAAAAGCAAACAAGCGATTGCGTACAGGACTTATTGCCGCTGTTTTACTCATTGCTGCCGCTGTATTTGCTGGAAGATTTACCCGGCTGTTGCTTAGGCGCAGGTTTTAGTTGATTCCAGAGCGCATAAGGTAAAGGAGCATGAAGAAGATGGAATTTATACAAACTTTAAATGAAAGCAGTGGATCAAATGGAGCTCGTCTGCAGCTTCTAGCTGGGGAACGCATACATCTGCTTCATTCAAAGGCCATCGTGGCTTTTCGTGGCGCCCCCAACCTGCGTGAGGACCGGTTGATGAATTTCAAGGGAATGTACCGCAAGCGCAAGCTTATTCGCTCGGACATCGCTGGCCCCTCAGAATTGATATTGGCCCTTCCAGTTGGTCATCAACTCAAGTTAGTGATGATAGAGGATGGAGATGACCTGCTGTTTGATATCCGCAGTGTTCTTCTCTATGGCTCAGGTGTTTCACTGAAAAGTGTTGTATTGAAGATCAAGAACATGATTGTCACCCGCGATTTCATCAAGATGAAGTTTACGGGCACAGGTCCTATAGGCATCCTCTCGCGTGGACCCATCTACGATCTAAAGCTTGACCCTGATATCCCTGTCTTTGTTGATATGCGCTGTTTGGTTGCCTATCCAGAGAACGCCAAAGTTGATTTGTGTGTCTATGGCAATCATTTAGCCAGTCAGTATATGAATTACCAATGGGAAATTCGTGGTCACGGAACGGTACTGCTGCAGACAGGTACGACTGATCATGAGCTAGAGTCCGAAATGTCTAGCGAAAGCTTCCTCCGACGTGTCTTGCGGGAAACGATTCCATTTGGCGGTATTTTTATTAAATAACGCTTTGCGCCAAACTCAGAAGCTCCGCATCAATCTGCTTTGGGTCGATCCGCTCGAATAGGATTTTAGGAGCCTGAAGTGTTGTTCCGGCAACAACCTCAATGTAATGCCAACACCTTAAGGATTGCCCCAAAAAGCCGTGAATCTGCTCGCTGGAAAAGGGAAGAAAGGGTGATAGCAGGTTGGATAAGTTAGCGATAATCTGCACGCAGGTGTACAAAGTGTTATCTGCCTGATCTGGCGCATCCTGAACATTCTTCCACGGCTTCCTTTCATCAAAATATTTGTTAGCTTTGCGTACATACGTGAACAAATGGTCGAGAGCTTGCTTAAGCCTGGCACCCACAATGTATTGCCCTGTCTCTTCATATAGAGCGGTTAATTCTTGACGAATAGCGGGGTCCATGACTCCATCCGGGACCTTCCCATCAAAGCTTTTGACAATAAAGGCTAGATTTCGGTTAACAAAGGCAGGTGAAGATGTCCAACTCCCAATAGAATGGCCGGGAGGATCAACGAATGAAATGGGACATTATCTTTGCCATGGACATAATAGGAAAGGGTATCCTCTCCCCAAAAA
>JACMJI010000152.1 GCA_014380705.1 Gorillibacterium sp.
GATTCAAAATTTTGTTTGATCCCGACAAACCCTATGTGATGGCTTCGCTAAGAATTGACAAATACGTAGAATTTACGCGTACTTACAACATGCATGATCAGAATTTATTTCGTTATGCAGTGATTAACGTCACTAATGAAATTTTTGCGAGATCTTTGCCATGCGAAGTCGTATCGATGGACAATGATATGTTCATCATTATGTTCAATGACCGTGGTCAACCATACGGAGTGCTGCAGAAGACAATTTATGATTTGCTTGAGGATACGCAGGATTGGGTAACCGTTAATTTACGGCTGTCCTTGTCGGGCGTATTCAGCTATATTGGCAGTGGACTGCAGAGCATCAACCACTCCTATCAGGAGATTATGAACTTATCCAAATACCGGCTAATCTTTGGTTTGGGGACAGTTGTCAGTCCCGATTCGCTTTTGCAACAAATTCACGAGCCGCTGAAATGGTCCTCAATAAGGGAGAAGAAGCTCCTTGATGCACTCAGCGACGGTAATCCAGAAGAAGCTGTTCTATATTATAAAGAAATCATCGGCGAATTGAAGGAATATACCTATGATACCATTATGTCCACCCTGCTTTATATGACTTACGCCGTTTATAATCTGCTTAATATGATGGAAAGTAACAGTCTGAATCGGTTTGATGTCGATTTCAGCACGTTCACGAACCGCATTCACCAGGCAGAAACACTAGAACAGGTGGATGAGGGCTTTGAGCAGATGTTCACTCATGTATCGAGTGTCATTGTGCAGCGAAGGGGCAACAGAAGCTCAGTCGTGGCGGAAACTGTCATGAAGCTGATCGACGCAAACTATGCGGATAAAGGTCTTTGTCTGGAGAGTGTAGCAAGCTCAATCAACATGTCCAAGGTATATGTAGGCAAGCTGTTCCGTGATACTTATGGGTATTCAGTCGCTGATTATATCACGGAAGTCAGACTGAACAAGACGGTAGAACTGTTAAAAGCAGGCAGACTTCATTTGAGCGATGTATTAAACGAAGTGGGAATCGAGAATAAAACTTATTTCTACAAGCTGTTTAAAACCAAAATGGGCGTTTCATTTTCAGATTTCAAGCTCAAGTATCTGCATAATATCGTAGATGAAGAACCCGAAAAGTTATAATTCACAAAAATATTCTTTTTTTACGCGACCCAATCTTTCAATTGGGCATCGTTTTGTTCGTAATTATTGTATACATAAATGGGTAAATCCTTAGATAATACAGGTGTAAGAATAATAATTAACGGGAGGTTCAGAGAATGAAAGAAGGAAGAAAGAAGTATGGTATGCTGCTCGCTTGTATGTTGGTAATCATCATGATGGTAACAGGCTGCGGTGGTAATAATGCCGACAGCGACGAAGCAGACAAGAACAGCACGAAAGTTGAGCCGTCAACGGTTCAGACTGAAGCCCCAATAGAGCTAGCACCAGTTGAGCTTACTTATTATTATCCAGGCGCTCCCCAAAGGGATTTAATGCTGGTTGAGGAAGCAATGAACAAGATTCTAACGGAGAAAATTAACACAACCATCAAGTTGAAAGCGATGGATTGGGGTGCATTGGAACAGAAGGTAAACGTCATGTCCGCAGCAGGAGAAGAATATGATTTGGTATTCACGGCACCCTGGTTTAACAATTATTTTCTAAACGTATCTAAAGGTGCTTATGTCGAGCTTGATGATTTACTACTGAAGTACGCGCCGACATTGTATTCGAGTATTCCCGCAGAGATCTGGAATGCTACCCGCGTTAATGGCAAGATTTATGGTTCGATCAATTATCAGATCGTTGCCATGCCTTTCGGTTTCGATGTGCGTAAGGATCTTGCAGACAAGTATCAGCTTGACATAGATGCGGTCAAGAAATATGAGGATCTGGAGCCTTTCTTTGACAAAGTCTTGGCAGGAGAAAAGGGAGTTACTCCTTCTATTCCTCTTGATTTTAAAGCAGAACCCGTGTATCACGGCATGGATGAGATCGGCGAAACGCGTTCCCCGGGCTGGTACCGAATTGATGATCCAACGGCTAAGGTGATCAATCAGTACGCTACCCCTGAATTCAAGAACACGATGGAAATGGGCCGGCGTTGGCGCGAGAAGGGGTATTTCCGCAAGGATGCCATTGGCGATCTTACGGCAGAACTGAAAGCTGGGAAGTTTGCTACTTTAATTCATTGGCCGGCAAAGCCAGGTGGCGAATTTGATGAGAAAACGAAAAACAACTTTGACGGTTACCCGAAAGCGCTCACCCCAGCACTGGTAACGACAAATCGGGTAATTTCAACAATGACCGCCATCAGTGCTTCTTCCAAGAACCCTGAGCGTGCTGCAATGTTCCTTGAACTGATCAATACCGACAAAGATCTTTACAACCTGCTTTGTAACGGTATTGAAGGAAAGCATTACAAGTTTACCGACAAAGAAAAAGGCGTTATTGGCATTGCAGACGGTGAAGATCCAGCTAATCGCGGTTATGCGCCTGGATCGGATTGGATGTTTGGCAATCAATTTAACGGCTACTTTACATCAATAGATGCTGTTGGAAACTGGGAGAAAACGATTGAACTCAACAAGACCGCCACGGTGTCACCTTTACTCGGCTTTAACTTCAATCCTGAGCCGGTCAAGACGGAACTGACGCTGTTGGTTGCGCTCGTCGACGAATATGTGCCCTACCTCGAATCGGGCATTGGAGACGATGCCAAATATGAGCAGTTTATTAAGAAATTAGAGGCTTCTGGCCTCAATAAGCTCATGGAAGAGAAACAAAAGCAGATCGACGAGTGGATGAAAACAAAGAAGTAAGGAAAGAGAATCAAGAAGAAGGGCTCTGCCGCATTAGGCAGGGTCCTTCTTCTTGATGGTACTTATAAGCTATAGAAAGGGAGTGATCCAACATGGTGCTTA
>JACMJI010000153.1 GCA_014380705.1 Gorillibacterium sp.
GTTAAACCACTCGGACGGTTAACCGTTTTGCCACCGTTTGAGATCACCGCTGGGTAGCTGGAAATCCAAGTGATCGTTGATCCAAGACTTCCGATCGTTGGCAGCTTGTCGAATGCCTGGGTTACGCTTCCCATATTATCATTGCCGCCAAAGTCGATAACAAGTGCGGCTTTATCGGCCGCTACCCTCTGTGCATCGCTCATTTGGGCCTTAACAATCACTTCAAACATTTTCGTATCTACATAGGTACCACTGGTTATTGTTGCAACGAAAACAACTTTTACATCAACCGTAGACCGATTAACGGTTTTACCATCGTTCGTTATAACAGCAGGATTACCGGAGACCCATGTAATCTGTGAACCATTGCTGCCCGTCATCGGCAACTTATCAAACGGCTGAGTGACACTTGCTGCATTGTCATTACCGCCAAAGTCAATCGCAAGTGCAGCTTTATCTGCTGCTACTCTCTGCGCTTCCCCTACTTGAGCCTTTATCGTTAGCTCAAATACTTTATAGTCTGCTTTGGAACCATTAGTAATGGTAGCGATCATCAGTACCTTTACATCGCCCGTAGTTATAAGTGGCCGGTTAATCGTCTTACCATCGTTGGTGATGATTTCAGGGTTTGAAGACATCCAAGTAATGACGGAACCTTTTTGACCACGTAATGGCAGACTTGCGAACGGTTTAGTGACAGTGTTAGCTTTATCACCACTAGCATACGTAATATTCAAGTTAGCCTTATCTGATGCTACGCGCGCCACAGATGACTTTTGCTCTTCTTCTTGTTTCTTGATTTTGTCATTCCATTTTTGCTTGAACTTATTTAAGTATTCCTTGTTTTTTTGTTGCCATTTATTCCAATGTTTATCATCATGGTTTGAGTAGTTATGCTTACCCCCTTTATTCTCGTCTTCATCATTATCGGCAAGAGCGGCTCCAGGCAAGACCGTACTAATCAAAAGGACACTAGCAACTACGAAGGATAGTATCTTCTTATTCATCTTTAAATCCTCTCCTTTTCAACCCGAGATAACCTTAAGACGGGAATTGGTAAAATATGTTGCAGAGAATCCTTAGAAAATTTTCCTTTCTTTAAAAAAACAAAAATGGAGCCCAGTAGGCCCCATTTCTAATGACGAACATATTTGAGTCTTGGATTCATGATTTGGTCATGTAATTACATAAATATCAAATGCGCCGTAGGAATGAATGTTTAGCGGGATAGCCAAGGCTTTCGGTGCACCTTTGCTCCAAAGAGTCCGCATATCCATAAAAGAGGGTGGAGTAATATCAATAACAATACCCTGATTGTATAAAAGTGTACTCGCATTACCGCTGATCATATTAGCTAATTCTGATATCGCACTGCGACTAAGCTCGTCAAAGTCAGTCAAGGAATACCCGCCCATCATAGCGGAAGCAATCTTGAGTGCGACTTGCTCTGGAAAACCGAAGACGATATCCCCTGTCAATCCGCCAAGGATACCGATCTTTAGCCAAACGTAATCAGAGGTTAGCTCAATCTGTTTAATTTTGAGTTCTCCCAATGTCGGTTTAACCTGAATCAATGATTCAATAACCGTACAGGAAGACATTAAGAACGGGTTAATATATGCTGCCTGCATTGTCTCGCCTCACTAACTCCCAAAGATTCTGTGAATCAAGCGATAGCGTATCCGACCGGGTTCTACTTCAAGTCATTCGGCAACCTGGCAACCATGGGAGCTAGTCCGTTAGGCCCAAAGCTTTGCGTCCCCGCTTTTCAACGAGTTTGCCATTATCGCTTGTCAGCTGAAGGGACTACGGTCCCGCTAACAGTATAAGTATAAAGGCATGTAGAAAATATATCAATACCAATCTGAAAACTCTTGCATTCATTTTACATATTTCTTGCTTTAATAACATACGCAAGGGGATCTAAAGTCCTGTAGCGTCTGCTTCTTCGAGTACGTTCACTAACTCATCATGGATATGACCATTCGTTGCTACGACATTACGTACAGCTAAATTATAGGGATGATTCCTGGTATCTGTTATCCATCCACCGGATTCTTGAACAAGCAATGAGCCTGCAGCGATATCCCATGAATTCAAATTAATCTCCCAGTACCCACTTAACCGACCTGCAGCTACATAGGCCAGATGGAGTGCAGCGGATCCACAGCTACGAATGTTCCTCACCTTAGGTACAACGGCTTGCAAACCTTTTAAATTCGTTGGAAGGGCAAGGGCTTGATCTGTCGGAAATCCCGTCGCAAGTAAGCTTTGTTGTAAGGTTGCATCCAGGGAAACATTCATTTTCTTACCATGTAGATACGCGCCTTTGCCTTTCTCAGCTACAAAAAACTCATCATGGGATGGATCATATACAACACCAACAATGACTTCTCCTTTAAAGGCTAAGGCAACTGATACCGAATAGAAAGGGTAGGAATGTACATAATTGGTTGTGCCGTCAATTGGATCAACGATCCATAGGTATTCTGCCTCCTGCACATCAGCAAGTGCTTTCGATGATGCGAGCGGGCCGGGCTCTACCCCCTCCTCGCCAAGGAAGGAGTGATTTGGAAAATGGGTTAGAATTAAGTTTTTAATCATTGTTTCTGCGCCTTTATCGATCTCTGTGACTAAATCATGGTGGCTTGTCTTCACATCCAGCGAAGTGTAGGCACCCAGTTTGCTTTTGATCCATTCACCGGCAATAGCAGCAGTGTTAATAGCTACCGCCGTGAAGCTTTTGCCGCTCGAAGAAAAGTGTACATTCACTTGGTCAGCCACAATGATCACTACTTTCAAGTTAATTCTTAACTTTAATTATAGTGGACTTACCTTGTAAAAACTACAGAAATTCCCCCAAAAATCATCGTTACTTATGACAAAGGCAGGAAGCTAGCCTTTTATTTCAATCGTAGCACCATCCATTCTACGAACATCTGGAAGTTTAGATAAATCATTCATCAAGGCAAAAAGTGCTTCATCCTTCTTTTTCGCTTCAATCATTACATCAAGTCGAGGTGTATCTGCTGCAATCATACGCAGAAAGCTATAAAGAGGCGCACTCTCCACATAATCGGCATGTGCTCTCAGGTTTTGCTCGTCCCTCGGACTAGATGAATGGATTTTGGGTGGGCTAAGCTCCCCTGGCCCGCCTGCCTGCAATAGGGGGAATCGACTGAATATGTCTTCTTCATTGCGCTCCCAGGTACGACGAATCCGTGACCATAGCTCCTCTAGGTGATCACCCATTCCAGGATTTACTTGGTGGTGATGAATATCCAGTACCATCGGAACGCCAATCTCCTCAGCGAAATCAAGCGTCTCCCTCGCCGTATAGGTCTTATCATCGTTCTCTAAGGTAAGGCGGTGACGCACCTCTGGTTTAAGTTCGGGGAATCGCTCGCGAAACCGCGCAATTGCCACCGACTTATCCCCGTAAGTCCCACCAATGTGGATGTTGCACTTGGCACGTTCATCTAGCCCCATTGCGGTAAGCATACGAGACTGATGCTCCAAATCCGCTAAACTTGTGCGTAGAACCTCCGAACGAGGAGTCGTCAGCACCGTAAAATGATCCGGATGAAGGCTAGTCCTCATTTTGTGCAGGCGAACATAGTCCCCTATATCCTGGAAACGCTCAGCCAAAGCGGAAAAAGGCTCCCACCCCTCTGTTACCAGATGCGTAACTAGGGGTACGAGCCTCGAGGAAAAGCGGAACACATGAATGTCATGTGCCCGATTATGACGTAATATTCGTAGTGTATTTTGCAGATTCTCCTCTGCGATTCGTGTAAGTTTTCGCAGCGCGGCTTCACGGTCACCTATCTTGGAGAACATCGTGGCAGTCATGGTCTTCGATGGTGAGGCATTCGCAACATTCATAGACATCGCAACATAACCGAAACGAACAATCACGCGTAAGCTCCTCCCCCGAAAATGCATGCTTATACCTGTATACTGTCGGCTCCAAAAGCAGGGAAAATGCACCCCTTACCAAGCTATTGACCGCGATAAGAAACCATATAATGAAGGCTAATTGTATATTAGCGTTTCCAAAACATACAGTCTTTATCAAGGACAACACCAGAAGGCTACTTCTAGATTCAGACATTATTTCACTGGTTAAGCATCCATCGAGGGCAGGTCATGGATAATCCTTCGTTCCCGTAACTTTTATTGTACAAGAATAATTATGCTTGCTTCGCTTCCTGATCCCGAAAAAACATTTCATAGGCAAGCGTCGTTTCGACTTCAGACTCTAGCTCGGTTAGAAGACGGACCAACTCCATCTCCACTCCAGTTACTTCTTGTCCCTTAAAATCAATTTCGGCAATGGAGACAAGAATGCGGACAATCGCGATCGCCTTGTTCTCTGGCGAATAGGCAATTGTCTTCTGCCCGGTTGGGAAGATTCGAAACCCGGTTTTTGTCATTTTACACGTGCCATATTCAAGAAGATCATCCAGCTCCCGCTGATGCTTGAATTTACAAACGGAGTTAAATTCTGTGGCAAACCCCAAGTTAATCACCTACCCGTTTCAAAAGTATATTGTAATGTATGCTTATCCGCGTTTCGCTCCAACGCAAGATTAATTAAATTCTCTAGCAGTTCCCCATAGCTCTTGCCGGTTTCCTTCCACAATTGCGGGTACATGCTGAAGGGAGTAAAGCCAGGCATTGTATTGATCTCATTGATATAAATTCCTCCGTCCTTACGATCAAGGAAGAAATCTACGCGCGAAAGCCCACTTCCGTCAATCGCACAGAAAGCACGAACGGCAAGCTCACGGATCCGATCCGACAGCTCGGGTTTAATCTCTGCAGGGATAATCATCACTGACTTACCATCGATATATTTGGCCTTATAATCATAAAAATTGCTTGAAGTAACAATTTCACCAACAACAGAAGCTTTCGGATCATCATTACCAAGAACGGCAACCTCGACCTCTCTGGCATCAACGTTCTCCTCGACAATAACCTTACGGTCATATCTGAACGCCAGCTTGATGGCTTCGACCAATTCATCTCGGTTCTCTGCTTTCGTAATTCCCACACTTGAACCGAGGTTAGCTGGCTTGACAAAGCACGGATACCCAAGTGCGATCTCGATTTCCATTAAAAAAAAGACTTGGTCCTTCTCCCACTGGGCACGGGTGAAGTGACGGAACATGCACTGAGGCAGCCCCTCCTGAGCAAAAATTTTCTTCATCATTACCTTGTCCATGCCGACAGCGGATGCCAGAACACCTGCCCCAACATAAGGAATGTCCGCCATTTCTAGCAGTCCTTGAATCGTTCCATCCTCTCCAAACGTTCCATGCAATAATGGAAACACGACATCAAGTCCACGCTTCTCTCCGTTTACGCCATTAAACATGGATGTGATGGGGAGTTTGTATTCCGTTTCCCTTGAGTCAGCTACTGTATGCTCATTGGTTTCAAGCGAAAGTGAGGTCTCAAATGTCAACTCTGCGATACTCCCGACAGGTCCGTGAAGTGCCTTACCGGAACGCCAGCCACCTTGACGATCAATATAAAAAGGATGGATTTCATATTTGGAATGATTAAATGCTTTGATAACAGCAAGA
>JACMJI010000154.1 GCA_014380705.1 Gorillibacterium sp.
GTGAAGCTTCCCCCTTCAGGGTCATCAATAGAATTACACAATCGGCAAGCGGAGGCAGCCTCCGCACATATCAAGTTGTTCACAACAGCTGAACCAGTAGCCGCAAATACAAGTAAAGCATCACGCGAATGAATATCGCCGGCTTGATATTCTCTCTGCTCCACCTGAATTTTCCCTTCACGCGCCCATTGCGCCAGGTGTTTCGTTAAGCTGGGGCTAATCACGGTGACAACGGCCCCTGCTGCTAGCAGCGAACTAATCTTCCGCTCCGACACACTACCCCCGCCTACAACAAGACAAGCTTTGCCTTCAAGTTGAAGTGTCGCCGGGTACTTGGCATAGTTACTTATTTCATCCACCTCCACTCATAGAAATCTCGCGACCACTCAGCGAATAAGAAAAACCCCGCTCCTGTCCGTTTGGTGCTCCGGTTCCCAAACGGAAAGTCGAAGAAAAAAAACAGCAGGCTCAGGGCATATGCATCCCAAAAAAATAACGTGGTACATCCAGCCTTGATATGTCATTCCGTACGCCTCATGCGCCAGCGATGACTCCCATGCGCCTGCTAATATCTGCAGTGGCTGGCTGCTCTTGATGCTGATGGAAAGGCTTATTGGGCGGATCTTTTTGGATTTCGTTCAGCAAAGGATTCAAAGCTTTTTCGATCTCCCCCTCTAAAAGAACATCCTCTAAAGCAAAAATCTTTACGAACATATCAACCGCTTCACTTCCATCCCGCTCACCAGCCATCTCTTTCACTCGTAGTATCGGGTCTCGCAGCAATTGGTTAACGATGCTTTTGGACAAACGGCGAATCGTTGCAAGGTCGCGTTCGCTCAGATGGGGGAGCTTTTTGAGCAGACTATCCATCGTTTCTTTATGAATAAGGGCTGATTTTTCTTGCAAGGCCTGAATGACGGGACCCACACCAAGTGTTTTATACCAACTTTCGTAAAGGGCATACTCTTCACGAATCATCGCTTCGATCATCACCGCCTCCTTGCGTCGTTCCTCCAGATTCTTCTCGACAATTGACTCCAGATCATCAATGTCATAAAGATATACACCAGGGAGTTCTGCAATCATCGGGTCCAGGTCCCGAGGAACAGCAATATCGATCATGAATAACGGACGTTTTTTCCGAAAGGGCAGTATCGCTTCCACCTGCTGACGAAGGAGCACAAACTCATGCGAGCCCGTAGAGCTAATCACAATATCTGCTTCAGCAAGAGCTTCGTTTAGGCGGTAGTAAGACCACGCACGCCCGCCAAACTTCTCCGCGAGCTCAAGGGCCCGCTCCCAGGTGCGATTAACAACGGTGACACTCTCTGCCCCGCCACTATACAAGTGCTTCGCCGTAAGCTCGCTCATCTTGCCTGCCCCGATGATTAGAACTCTTCTGCCAGAAAAGCCACCAAAAATTCTCTTGCCTAGCTCAACCGCAGCATAGCTTACGGAAACCGGATTTTCCCCTATAGACGTTTCGGAATGAGCCCTCTTTGCTAGCGTCACCGCTTGTTTAAACAATCGATTAAATATCGTACCGGTCGTCTGTTCCTTTTGAGCCAAAAGAAAAGCATCGCGAACCTGACCTAAAATTTGTGTCTCGCCGATGACCATCGAATCCAGGCCGCTGGCTACTCGAAACAGGTGAGTCGCTGCTGCTTCCTCTTCAAGAAAGTAGAGATGACCGTTAAATTCCTCACGTGATACCTGGAAATGTTGCTCTAAAAAAGCTCGCAGGTAATGTTGACACATCTGTGGACGCTCAACAACCAAATACAACTCCGTGCGGTTGCAGGTAGCGACAATGACACATTCCAGTATGCCGTTTACCTTCTTCAACTGCTGATTCATTGACTGCATATCCTCAACCGGTATGGCAAACTTCTCCCTCACCGCAACCGGTGCCGTCCGATAATTGAGCCCTACCACCAAAATATGCATCTCGCTTTTTCACCTGCTCCCGAAGAATATTACTTCACAGTATAACATAGACAGTTACGTATTATCGAAGCAAGCTTATGAAAAATCGAAGAATGTGTGTTTAGGAGTATAATATAAAAACGAGTTGGCATTTTATCATGCCGACTCGTTTTTAACTAACGATTATGTTGCTTGTGCTAACTAGCACTCGCTATTGCTTGGCTCCGTTACGGTCTATGATTCAACCATCTACCTTGACTGCCTGTAATTAATTGTCCAATTCCTGCACTTCGCCTATACGTTCATTTGGTTCCTCTTGCTGAATGGGATTTGGCTGTTTCTCTTCTTGAGCCCAATCAACCGTCTCGTCGAGAAGTGCCCATAGCTCATCTACACCAAGACTTGTTTCAGACGAGAACAGAATGACCTTATCGTCCTTCAGCATCTTCAAGGTCTCCCTTACTTGCTTTATATGCTTTTGCCACTGACTCTTAGGGATTTTATCTGCTTTGGTTGCAATGACGACGACATTCAGGTCTAAATGCTTCATCCATTCGTACATCGTTTGGTCATCCTTACTCGGAGGATGCCGTACATCAACAATTAATATAACCAACCGCAAGGGGTCACGCTTAGACAGATATTTCTCAATAAACTTGCCCCAGACTGCACGTTGGGTTTTTGAAACCTTGGCATAGCCGTATCCTGGTACATCTACAAAGTAAAAGAAATTATTAATCAGGTAATAATTGAGCGTCTGTGTCTTTCCGGGTTGTGAGCTTGTCCTCGCCAAATTCTTCCGGCTAAGCAGCCGGTTGATTAGCGAAGATTTACCCACATTGGAACGCCCCGCCAAAGCGATCTCTGGCAGGGCGTCCTCAGGATACTGACCCGGTCCAACCGCGCTGATAATAAATTCAGCTTGATTGACCTTCATGTGTTTCCCTCTTTCGTTACCCAATATGCAGCGGACGAACCAACGCGTGATCGAGCACCTGGTCCATATGACTGACTGGTATAAATTGTATAGTCTCACGGACACTTTCGGGGATCTCTTCCAGATCCTTTTCATTATTCTTAGGAATCAATATGGTACGAATACCTGCTCGTTGGGCGGCCAGCGATTTCTCCTTTAGTCCGCCGATGGGCAGTACACGACCACGCAAGGTGATCTCACCCGTCATGGCAACCACATGGGATACGGGAACCTTTGTTAAAGCAGAGATAATAGCAGTCGCCATTGTAATTCCCGCAGAAGGGCCATCCTTTGGAATAGCTCCTTCTGGAACATGAATATGAATATCGTTCTTCTCATGGAAATCCTCGGGTAAATCCAATTCCTTGGCACGTGAGCGAGTATAGCTAAATGCAGCCTGAGCGGATTCCTTCATGACATCTCCGAGTTTACCTGTCAGTGTTAGCTTACCATTGCCCGGCATGACAGTAACCTCGATTACCATGGTGTCCCCACCTACCTCTGTCCAGGCAAGACCCGTAACTGCACCAATCTGATCCTCTTCCTCTGCCATTCCATGATGGAATTTCGTAGGTCCCAAATAGCGATTCAGATCCGATTCCGTAATTGTAACATGTTTGGCGTCTACAGAAACAATTTCTTTCACTACTTTGCGACAGAGACTCGCTATTTGCTGCTCCAGACTCCGCACCCCAGACTCCCGGGTATATCCCCGAATAACACCTAAAATCGCGGATTCTTCCATCGCTAATTGATCCTCGGTGAGACCATGTTCTCTTTTTTGCTTAGGAATTAGATAATTTCGAGCAATCTGAAGCTTCTCCAATTCCGTGTAGCCAGGGATATACAACATTTCCATACGATCGAGAAGCGGTCGAGGAATATTGTGTGCGGCATTAGCCGTCGTGATGAACATGACATTAGATAAATCAAAAGGAATCTCGATATAATGGTCACTAAAAGTGTTGTTCTGTTCAGGGTCCAGGACTTCAAGGAGAGCAGCCGAAGGGTCTCCACGGAAATCCATTGCCATCTTGTCGATTTCATCAAGGAGAAATACCGGATTGGCTGTCCCTGCATTCTTCATTCCTTGAATGATACGTCCTGGCATTGCGCCTACATAGGTTCTACGATGACCCCGAATTTCAGCCTCATCCCGTACGCCGCCAAGCGAAACACGAACAAATTGTCGATCAAGGGAGCGGGCAATGGAGCGGGCAATGGATGTTTTTCCGACCCCTGGGGGACCAACGAGACATAGAATCGGACCTTTGAGCTTCTTAACTAGCTTCTGTACGGCCAAGTATTCCAATACGCGTTCCTTCGGTTTTTCGAGACCATAGTGATCCTCATTCAGAATCTCCTCGGCACGATTCAAGTCAAGATTATCCAGCGCTTCATCCGATGGGTTCGACCAAGGAAGGGACAGCAGCCAATCGATGTAAGTGCGGATCACCCCGCCTTCCGCTGATGCGGCAGGCATCTTCTCGAGACGATCAATCTCCTTCTCAATCTTCTCCTCAACATTCTGTGGTAGTTTAGCCTCTACCAGTTGACCTCGCAGCTCCTCAACCTCGCTAGCCCTGCCTTCTTTCTCACCAAGTTCCTTCTGAATCGCCTTCATCTGCTCACGCAGGTAGTATTCCTTCTGGGTTTTTTCCATTTGTTTCTTGACGCGCATACTGATCTTTCGTTCAAGCTCCAGTACTTCACGCTCATTATTAAGAATATCCAGCAGCTTTTCCAATCGAAGCCTTGCGTCCACGGTTTCAAGAATTTCCTGCTTATCCTTGATCTTTAGAGACAAGTGGCTCGTTATGACGTCGGCCAGTCGGCCAGGCTCATCAATGTCAGACACCGCAGCTAATGTCTCCGGTGTGACTTTTTTGGAAAGATTGATGTAATGCTCAAATTGGCTAAGGACCGAGCGCATAAGCGCTTCAATCTCCGAATCTACGATTGTCTCTTCGGGTAATTCCTGAAGCATTACCTCATAAAAATCTTGCGTGTCGAGATATTCCACGACTTCCGCCCGAACGATACCCTCAACAAGAACTCGGATCGTACCATTAGGAAGCTTAAGCATTTGTCTAACCTTGGCGATGGTGCCGATGCGGTATATATCTTCCTGAGCAGGATCCTCAATGTTGGTTTCCGATTGGGAGGACAACAAGATCATGCTGTCTTCTACCATGGCTTGTTCCAACGCTTTGACCGATTTCTCGCGACCTACGTCCAAATGCAGGACCATGCTTGGATACACCAGCAACCCCCGTAAAGGCAGCAAAGGCATCCGTTTCGTCTTCCTTTGATTCTGCCCCATGCTACACCTCCAGTGATCTTTGGCTTTCATTGTAAAATTAGTTTAACAAATGTTCCAGTAAAACACCAATTTCACAGTCTATGTTGACCTGTTTGCCCGTTTTAAGTGCTGCAACTTAAACAGAGGGACCTTCCACATTCCGATTTGAGAATCGGTTTTCGACTTGGAGAAATGGCATAGCAGCTGGGGCAATTCCATCGGGTAGTACGGAAAAATCAATCTCAGGCGTATGGTCAAAGGCAAGACCGAGTGCATGCTCCATAACCTCTTCAATTGAATCTACGGGAATAATCTCGATACCAGCCATGTCACGAAAGATGTCCTGCCAGTTTTCCTTAGGGATAATGACCCGGGTCACGCCTGCTTGAATCGCAGCCTCGACCTTAGGCACAACTCCGCCAATGGGTTTTACTTTGCCATGGATACTTAACTCTCCGGTCATCGCCAGTTTATTGTCCACTGGAATCCCCCGAATCGCTGACACAATGGCCGTTGCCATTGAAATTCCGGCAGACGGTCCATCAATAGGTGTCCCTCCTGGAAAGTTGATATGAAGATCATAAATCTCTGGCTTCATTCCAAGCCTACGCAATATGGTAATGACATTATCTACTGAATTCCGAGCCATGCTCTTACGTCGCAGCGTTCTTGAACTTCCCCCTCCCAGCTCCTCTTCATCGACAACTCCTGTAATGGTAAATGACCCTGTGCCTTGGATGAGAGCGCGGGTAGCTGTAACTTCAATCTCTAAGAGTGTGCCCAAGTTAGAACCATAAACAGCTAATCCGTTAACAAAGCCGATTCGTGGTGCTGAAGGAACCCTACGTTCAGAACGCGGGGGAATCTGACTACTGTTCACGACCCATTCAACATCAGCACTAGTCAACTCCGATCGTTTATCAGTGATTGCAAGGCCAGCGGCCAGTTGAATAATATTAACCGCTTCACGTCCATTAGTGGCATAGCGTTTCACTACAGCAACAGCCTCAGGATTGTCAGCAAAGCCTATTTTGCGAACAGCATTCTCTGTGATGATCCCAATCTCTTCTGGCAGAAGTGGGCGAAAGAAGATTTCCATACAGCGAGAGCGTATAGCCGGCGGGATCTCCTGCGGTGTCCTTGTCGTCGCTCCAACCAAACGAAAATCAGCAGGCAGGCCATTCTGAAAAATATCGTGGATATGGCTCGGTATGTTCATGTCTTCAGAATTATAGTAGGAGCTCTCCAGGAAAACCTTTCGATCCTCCAGCACTTTCAGCAATTTATTCATCTGCGAAGCGTGGAGTTCTCCAATCTCGTCGATAAACAGAATCCCGCCATGAGCTTTAGAGACTGCACCTGGCTTTGGCTGAGGGATTCCTGCCACACCCATTGCCCCTGCACCTTGATAAATAGGGTCATGAACCGAGCCGATCAGTGGATCGGCGATTCCGCGCTCATCAAAGCGAGCAATGGTCGCATCGGTTTCAATAAACCGAGCATCCTGACGGAAGGGGGAGCAGGGGTTCTTCTTCGCTTCCTCCAGAATGACCCGGGCAGCAGCCGTTTTACCGATTCCAGGTGGACCATAGATTAGTACATGCTGGGGATTTGGTCCGCACAATGCCGCTTTTAACGCACGCAAGCCTTCTTTTTGACCAATTATCTCATTTATAGCTCCCGGACGGGTTTTTTCCGAAAGCGGTTTTGACAGAGTAACCGAACGCAGCTTGCGTAATTTCTCCATTTCCTTCTTTGATTCCCGATCAACGGCTGAGCGATTGGTTTGCTGGCTGCGGAGCAAGTTCCAGAAGTACATCCCAATGACAACAGCAAAAAACACCTGAATAATCATCAGCGCCACACTGAGTCCCATAAGGCTCCCTCCTTCTTTTATTGGTTAGTATTTCCCTCCCCTGCGTGCGATAACCCTATCTTTTGAATAAGTCCGGTAAACATTTCTTAAAAATGAAAAAATAGTGTAGATGACCGCTGCGTTGACGGATTATTCTTACGATCGCTTTTGCCCTCAAAAAAAAGACCGTTCTCCACATGGGAAAACGATCTCGAGTCATGGCAATCATCCGTTAGCTAATTACAGCTTCCGCGTTGCCGTGACGACGACCCGGAAGCTTTCCGGTCCGTTCATATTCCTCAACCAATTTATCAATCTCTAGCTTTAATTCCTTGACTAGTTCAGCCTCAGGCACTTTACGAATCATTTCACCGTGACGGAACAGCAAGCCTTCCCCCCGGGCCCCCGCAATGCCAATATCAGCCTCGCGAGCTTCTCCAGGGCCGTTAACCGCACAACCGAGCACAGAAACCTTGATCGGTACACGGATGTTCGACAAATATTCCTCAACTTCATTGGCTATGGCAAAAAGATCGATGTCTAGCCGCCCGCAGGTAGGACAAGAAATTAGTGTAGGTGCATCCGATACAAGTCCAAACACCTTTAGCAATTCCCGGACGACCTTCACTTCCTCAACAGGATCAGCACTAAGCGATACTCGAACCGTCGATCCAATTCCAAGTGATATTAAAGCGCCAAGTCCAGCTGAGCTTTTGATTGTGCCTGAGAAGAGTGTTCCCGACTCTGTAATACCCAAGTGAAGAGGATAACGAAAAGCTTTAGCTGCTTTGGTATAAGCTTCGATTGCCATCGGAACGTCGGAGGCTTTAAGAGAAACAATGATATCGTAGAAGCCAAGCTCCTCCAAAATTCCAATATGATACAATGCGCTTTCTACCATTGCATCCGCTGTCGGGTAGCCGTATTTGTCCATTAAATGTTTCTCTAATGAGCCCGCGTTAACCCCGATACGAATAGGTATCCCCCGTGCTTTACAAGCGTTAACAACAGCTTCAACCTTCTCACGTCGGCCAATATTACCGGGATTGATGCGGACTTTATCTATGCCATTCTCAATTGCTTTTAAAGCCAGACGATAGTCGAAATGAATGTCCGCAACGAGCGGAATATGAATCCGTTTCTTGATTTCCTTGATCGCTTCTGCCGCTTCTTCATTATTGACCGTGACCCTGACGAGCTGGCAGCCCGCTTCCTCCAAACGAAGAATCTCCGCCACTGTTGCTTCCACATCAGCTGTTTTGGTCGTACACATACTTTGGATGACAATCGCATCATTGCCTCCAATTGTAAGGTTTCCTACTTTTATCGGAATGGTCTGCTCTCTGCGAAACATAAGGTCTTCTCTCCTTTATGTAAAATATCCCCCGCCTCAGTCCTTCCCGGTAAAGGGGCAAACCGAAGCGGAGGATCTGATTACATTTTACTTAGGCACTTTCTTCTTTTTTCTTCGTTTCCTTGGTCGTCAGTAAAGGAGCAATTTTGTCCTGAATGACTTCCTTGGTCACAAGGCATTTACTTACGTCTGTACGGGATGGAATCTCAAACATCACATCGAGCATGATGCTTTCAATGATAGCTCGCAGGCCACGGGCACCCGTGCTGCGTTTGATGGCTTCTTTAGCGATAGCCTCAAGTGCATCGGGGGTAAACTCCAATCCTACGCTATCCATCTCCAGAAGCTTCTGGTATTGCTTCACCAGGGCATTCTTAGGCTCCGTCAGAATCCTGACTAATGCAGGCTCATCAAGCGGCTCAAGGGTGGAAATAACAGGTATCCGCCCAACAAATTCAGGAATGAGCCCAAATTTGAGCAAGTCTTCGGGAAGCACAAGGGATAGATATTCGCCCGGCTTCATATCCGTTTTATGTCCATCCGTGCCAAAGCCAATCACTTTCTTACCGATCCGCCGTTTAATAATCGATTCGAGACCGTCAAAAGCCCCACCGACAATAAACAAGATGTTCGTTGTGTCGATCTGAATAAATTCTTGATGAGGATGCTTGCGTCCACCCTGAGGCGGAACAGATGCAACCGTTCCTTCAAGAATTTTGAGCAACGCTTGCTGTACGCCTTCACCAGATACATCACGAGTGATCGATGGATTCTCGGATTTACGAGCTACCTTATCGACTTCGTCAATATAAATGATGCCACGCTCTGCCTTCTCCACATCGTAATCCGCCGATTGAATTAGCTTGAGTAGAATATTTTCTACGTCTTCCCCCACGTAACCAGCCTCCGTTAAGGAAGTGGCATCCGCGATAGCAAACGGTACATTCAAAATTTTGGCGAGGGTTTGGGCAAGAAGCGTCTTCCCGCTGCCAGTAGGACCTAAAAGCAGAATATTACTCTTGGCAAGCTCAACTTCATCCTTGCTGTTCTGAGTATTAATCCGTTTGTAATGATTATATACAGCAACGGCCAATGATTTCTTAGCTGTGTCCTGACCGATGACGTACTGGTCTAGAATGTTGCGAATATCCTGTGGCTTCGGAACGTCCTTGAGATCCAAGTCTTCGTCTTGGCCAAGCTCCTCTTCCACGATCTCCGTACATAGCTCGATGCACTCATCACAAATATATACACCAGGTCCAGCTACCAGCTTGCGAACCTGATCCTGTGACTTGCCACAAAAAGAGCATTTAAGTTGACCTTTTTCTTCGTTAAATTTAAACATTGGATCACACCCCTTGTTAAACTAAATCTTTTCGGGTGATGACCTCGTCAATCAACCCGTAGGCCTTGGCATCCTCAGCACTCATGAAGTTATCACGATCCGTATCCCGATCGATTTTATCATAGGCCTGCCCCGTATGTGTTACATAGATTTGATTCAGTTTCTGCTTTGTCTTGATAATCCAATCTGCATGAATCTTAATATCTGTTGCTTGCCCACGAACGCCACCAAGTGGTTGATGGATCATCACTTCACTGTTAGGAAGTGCAAAACGTTTGCCTTTAGCTCCAGCAGTCAATAAAAGAGAGGCCATACTGGCAGCCATCCCCACACAGATGGTTGAAACATCCGGTTTAATGAATTGCATGGTATCATAGATGCCCATTCCCGCAGTAACGGAACCACCGGGAGAATTTATATAGATGCTGATATCCTTTTCCGGGTCAGACGCTTGCAAAAATAACAATTGGGCGATAACCAAGTTGGCTACGCTGTCGTCAATCGCATCACCGATAAAAATAATGCGGTCTTTCAGCAGACGAGAATAAATGTCATACGACCGCTCGCCACGCGCTTCTTGCTCTACAACCATAGGAATCAGGCTCATCCGACAGCACCCTTTCATTAAAATAACTCTTAACAACTGTATAGTACCACGTTTTATTGTCACTGTCATTTTTACCCTTAGGCATTGCCTTTAAACAGTCTTCCCATAAAAATTTGATAATTTACCTTCGTCCATTTTTATAAACAAAGGCGTCGATGAGCGACGCCTTTGTAAGAAAACCAATGTTCTATTATGCCTCTTTGCTGTTCTCTACTAGGAACTCAACCGTCTTACGGATAACTAGATCACTCTTCATGTTATCGAGCATACCGTTAGACTTGAAGATGGTCGTGATTTCTTCAACAGAACGTTGATACATTCCAGCAAGCTTTGCAAGCTCGGCGTTCAAATCCTCTTCAGAGGACTCGATGCCTTCAGCTTTAGCTACGGCTTCAAGCACGAGGTTACTGCGTACACGTTTAGCTGCTTCTTCACGCATTTGGCCTTTTAAAGCTTCCTCTGTTTGACCAGTGAATTGGGTATAAAGCTCCATATTCATTCCTTGGCTTTGCAGACGGTTCGCAAATTCCTTCAGCATGCTTTCCACTTCATTGTCAATCATGATTTCAGGAACTTCAACTTGTGAAGCTTCTGTAACCTTCTCAATCAGAGCATTTTCTTTCTCACGCTTGAGGTTTTGTTCCTTTTGCTCCGTTAGACGCTTAACAACGTCTGCCTTGAATTCTTCCAATGTATCAAATTCACTAACATCTTTAGCGAACTCATCATCCAATGCTGGAAGATTCTTACGTTTAATTTCATTCAATTTAACTTTGAAAACAGCTGATTTGCCCTTGAGATCCTCGGAATGATATTCCTCTGGGAAAGTGACGTTAACATCCTTCTCTTCACCCTTCTTCATACCGACAACCTGCTCCTCAAAGCCTGGAATGAAGCTGTTTGATCCAAGTACGAGGGAGTGGTTCTCCCCTTTACCGCCTTCGAAAGGAACTTCATCAACAAAGCCTTCAAAGTCAATAATAGCGGTATCTCCGTTTGCAGCAGCTTCGTCTTCTCCAACAATGGCGAGTTCAGCATGACGCTCTTGCAGACGAACTAGATCAGCTTCAATTTCTTCAGCTGTTACTTCAGCAGCGACAGCAGCCACTTCTACACCTTTGTATTCGCCTAATTCAACCTCAGGCTTTACAGTAACTTTGGCCGTAAACTTCAGAACTTGTCCTTTAGCCATTTCCTGAACATCAATTTCAGGACGGTCGATGGGCTCGATGTTGACACTCTCAATCGCTTCTACATAAACCTCAGGCAGAAGAATGTCTAAAGCGTCTTGGTACAGACTTTCAATTCCATAACGAGCTTCAAACATACCCCGTGGTACTTTGCCCTTACGAAATCCAGGAATGTTTACCTTGGTTGAAACCTTCTTGAATGCTTTGTCTAACGCTAATGTTACTCGTTCCGTTTCTACTTCAACGGTAAGTACCCCTTGATTCTTCTCTATTTTTTCCCAGCTTGCTTTCATTTTATGCTTTCCCCTCCAAAAAATGTACCTGTATTCTCACCTATGTCTTTAACCATTACATTATAATCATAATAGATCAGCATTTCAAGAAAACTTAATATTAATTTGAAAATCCTTTGTAAAGCCTACTAAATCATGATCAGGATTCATTCCGCAAGCGGACGAAAGTCTCTAAGGCTTGGTTAGCTTGCTTCCACTCAAGGAGGTAGTCATCTGTAATCACATAGATTTCACGATAATCAATATGATCCGCACCTGCGTGGATTAGAGTATTTAATGTGTGATGAAGAGCCGCGGCCCAAACATCCACCCCCTCTGTATCTAAATGAGCCAAACGCTCATAAAGGGGGGAGGCATAAGAGAAGGAAAGAAACTCATGCCAAGTATGCTCAGCAAAATAAGCAAGTGTCGGATCCCCAACCTCACTCTTCTCTTGAACACGCATCAGCACAGCAACAATGGTCTCTGGATAATCTTCTAAGGATAGCGGTGTATCTTCAATCTGAACCTCACTATCCACATTTTGATAACGGATTAGGAGTTCACCCTTCACTCCCCGTCTTTTTAGGGCTTGAAGTGCATTAAATAGTATGTACGGATGAAGTTTGGGATTCCTTGCCCACTCCAAAAGAGCTGGCGTTACAGCAGGATGGTCAACATAAGTTAATTGTCCCAGTGCCAAGAAGATCTTCTCAGCAGAAGTTCCAGATTGAAGTGCAGTAATTAATCTGTTCACATACTCGCTATCCTCTGTCTTCTTCATATGTATGGAACTTCGCAGCAAATCCTCCTCCGTGACCTCTCTATCCTCAGATTTCCCAAAGGCATCTTCGTCAAATTCCGAGCCAGGCAGCATGTTCTGCATCCAACTGAGCAACGCTTCCCATTCCTGATGGTTTCGAGGATCTCCACTATCTACACTTAATAAAAAGCGAAGCAACTCCACAGCATCTCCATAACGCTCCGTCTCGAGCATACGGGTCAATTGGATCTGATAATAATCAACTGTTTTCGGAAAAAGAATGACATTATCCTTGGGCGGTTTGCGGTCGTAATCGCCACCATTCTCGTTTGTAATGGCCGCCACCCCTTTCATGTTCTCTTATGGTTGATGGTAGCCTTTCCTCGGTCAAAATGCAAAGGGTTCAATATCCTATTGCAATCTTTGATTATGATATGCTATGATGTTTTTGGTTCGCTTTTTGATTTTTTTCATATGCGGGTGTAGTTCAGTGGTAGAACGCCAGCTTCCCAAGCTTGAGGTGAGGGTTCGATTCCCTTCACCCGCTCTAATGTGTTCTTTGTAGAAGCCTTCAATGTCCGCTGCATCAGTGGAATTGGGAGGCTTTTTCATTTCTCTTATTGGGGAGAATGAGATTCCCAGAAACTCATAGGCTACAAATAAAGTTTGCACTTTAGGTGGATTTTATGATAGAATATCTTCTGTTGTGTCCCAGTAGCTCAGCCGGATAGAGCACTCGCCTTCTAAGCGAGTTGTCGGGGGTTCAAGTCCCTCCTGGGATGCCATTACTGTTAAAATACCCAACTCCTCTATCGAGGAGTTTTTTTATTTGTCATGCCCAATAATCCGATAAGATGTGTGGGGGCGCGAGTGTAATAGTGAAGTTAGCTTCAGGAATAGTGAGTCTAGGTGTCGGATGTGTGGAGGATCTCCACTACGCACAAGAGGACCGGAGGCAGTAACATTGCCTCCGGTTTTTTATCGTTATATTCATAAAAACGAAAACAAACGAAAATGACAAATTTTCATATGACAATGCAATGATAAATATATTATAATAAAAATGACGATACAACAGACAAACGAAAGAAGGCGAATTTTGACCATGCAGCAGAGTATCATGAAAGAGCCCACACTTTCCTCCCCGATCAAAAGACTTGGACTAGAGCTAGCCGCTGTCAGTGAAGCAGCCGCCATTGCCTCTGCTGATTGGATTGGCTCGGGCCGTAAGATGGAAGCCGACGGAGCTGCGACTACAGCCATGCGAGAACGCCTAAACCTCATCCCGATGGAAGGCATTGTCGTCATTGGCGAGGGAGAACTCGATGAGGCTCCAATGCTTTACATTGGCGAAAAGCTTGGCGCAGGTAATGGGCCGCAGGTAGATATCGCTGTTGATCCTCTAGAAGGAACAAGCCTGGTTGCGGATGGTCTGGATAATTCACTCTCCGTTATCGCTTTGGCCCCACGCGGCTGTCTGCTGCATGCCCCTGATACTTATATGGAGAAACTCGCTGTTGGACCCGAGTCCGCAGGAAAAATTGACATAACCGCACCGATTTCCTACAATTTAAAGCAGGTTGCCAAAGCAATAGGCAAGGATATCCGAGAATTAACCGTCATGATTCAAAATCGTCCCCGTCATCGCACAGCTATTGAGGAAGTACGCGCATCAGGGGCTAAAGTGGCCCTTTTCCAAGAAGGGGATGTATCCTGCTCTATCGCCACGGCAATGGGAGCATCCTCTATCGATATGTTTTATGGGATTGGTGGAGCGCCAGAGGGAGTCGTCTCCGCAGTTGCTCTACACTGCTTGGGTGGTGAACTTCAGGGTCGGCTACTTCCCGAGAATCAGGAACAAACGGATCGGTGTTTACTCATGGGGGTTAAGCCTGGTCTCTCATTGTATATGCATGATTTTATTCGCTCTGATGATTGTTTATTTGCTGCCACTGGAATTACAAGCAGCATGCTGCTCGATGGAATTCGTCGCTCAGGCAACGGTTTTTTGGTGCATACGATGCTCTGTACGGGGCTAGATAAACAAGTGTATTTTTTACGAAATCAGTCTGTTGGGAGTAGAGCCCATCTGACGGTTGTATCTTAAACGCTCGAAAGCTTGTTAGTCTATACAGACTGGCACTTATGACTTTCGACGACAAGTCTTATAGACGGAGCTGATGAATCAGATGTTTGCCGAGGAAAGAAGAAAGCTAATTTTTGATTATATAACCCAGAACCAGCGAGCATCGGTCAAAGAATTGTCTAGCCAGCTTAATGTTTCGGAGGCTACACTTCGTACAGATTTAAATGCACTTGAAGAGGATGGTATGGTCAAACGTATCCACGGCGGTGCTGTACTTGCCGAGAAGTCCCGGAAAGAGAACACGTTTTCCGCTCGTGAATTGCGCCATCATGCTGAGAAAACGGCAATTGGCCGTAAGGCTGCTGAATGGCTGCAGGAGGGTCAATGTATTCTAATGGATGCGAGCACAACCGTGCTTGAGCTCGCCAAAGTTGTCAAAAAACTACCTTATCGGTTAACCGTAGTCACGAGCGGTGTCTATACAGCCCTCGAGCTCAAGGAGAATCCGAACCTCCACGTTATTCTGATCGGCGGGGTCATGCGAATGGGATCTGGTGCGGTTGAAGGCATACTTGGGGAAGAAATCCTGAAGAAGATTAAAATCGATTGTCTATTTACCTCTCCGGCTGGCTTTCGGATCGACAACGGACTTATGGATTTTAATCTATATGAAGTAGAGCTCAAAAAGAAGCTTGTAGAGGCATCGGAACGCGTTATCGTCTTACTAGATAGTTCCAAGATCAATGTAAATTCAATTGCGAGCTATGCTGACATGGACAAAATTGATGTAATGATTACAGACGACGACGCACCAGCAGATGTATTGCAACAGTTGATAGAACGACAGATTCAGGTGGTCACCGTTCCCGTGAAGGAGCCCGCGAAAACAACATGAAGATCGGCATTGGATGCGACCATAACGGCTATAAGCTGAAGGAGCAAATTAAATCTTACTTAAC
>JACMJI010000155.1 GCA_014380705.1 Gorillibacterium sp.
ATCCGCCATGACATCCTCAAGATGATGGACCTGGAAGTTACTTACACCGATTGCTTTGACTTTACCTTCTTTATAAAGCTTTTCTAAGGCTCTCCAAGTATCTTTATATTTGCCTTTGACCGGCCAATGGATTAAGTAAAGGTCAAGATAATCAAGACCCAGCTTAACCATACTATCCTCAAAAGCTTGCAATGTAGACTCATAGCCTTGATCAGCATTCCATACCTTAGTGGTAATAAAGAGCTTTTCCCGAGCAATTCCGCTCTCGCGAATCGCTTGTCCCACACCCTCTTCATTGCGATAAGCTGCCGCGGTATCAATACTGCGATAGCCCGCTTGAATGGCGGTCTTGACGGACTGAATGACCTCGTCTCCCTCTTTCACCTTAAAAACCCCGAAACCCAGTTGTGGCATTTTTACCTCGTTATGTAGCGTTACCGTATCTGCAATATGCTTCAAGTTAAACATCCCCTTTAAAGAAAATATTATTGATTTAAGTAAAATCATAGCATAGCAGTCCACAAAAAAAAATATTGAGCAAAAAGAAGCTCCCTTTCACAGGAACTTCTTCGCATCTCTTACCCTACTTATTATCACCCTCGCCTAGTGCCCGAATATCAGAACCTTTCAATGGAATCCCTCGATTGAGCATGGAGTGAGAGTGAAAAATCGACCCCTCTTCTTCAAAAGGGTCCACGTGAACATGAGCCTCACCTAAGTGCTCAATTTCGTGAATTAGCGCATGAATAACTTCTTTGGCAATTTCATGGCCCTCCGCGACGGAAAGCTCTGAATCCACAGTAATATTCAGTTCAGTCTTGATTTCATGCCCACACCATCTGGCTTTTACATCTGACACCGTATTGACTCCACTCACTTGCAGTGCCGTATGGTTGATTCTTTCCACGGTTTCAGGTTCGATGCCGTCTAACATTTGCGTAAAAATTAGTTTTGCTGAGTCTTTAGCAATGAACAGAATTAGCACGGTGATCACAATCCCGACGATGGGGTCCAGAAGTGGAAACCCTGCCCATATTCCCACCACACCAATTAAAACTGCGAGCGACGTAACCCCATCCATTCGGGCATGCTGACCGTCTGCTATGAGCGCTGCACTGCCAATTTTTCTGCCCATACGGATTCGGTAGATGGCTACCGTCTCATTACCGGCAAAACCGATCAGTGCTGCGGCTGCTGTTACCCAGAGGTTTCCACCCTCTATCGGGTTAAAAAACCTCATTACCGACTGGTAACCGGCCACACCTGCACTCCCCAAAATAACAGCGATAATAAACAAACCTGCTAAATCCTCGCTGCGACCCATGCCATACGTAAATCTTTTCGTCGGTGGACGTCGACTTAGAAAGAATGCGATCCATAGAGGAATCGAGGTCAGCGCATCACCGAAGTTATGAATCGTATCCGCAAGTAATGCAACACTACCCGAATACGTCCATAGGACAACCTGGATAATAGCAGTAGCCAACATGGCGATCAAGGAGATAAATAAAACCTTAGTCGCTTCTTTATTGCGAAGCAAGCTGGCATTCGTCTCTAGTTGGAAGTGCTGATCCAAGTGATCATTAGATTCCGGTCTCATCCTGTTCAGTATCAACCCTTTCCCTTGTAATCCCACGGCCGATTCAACAACGCTGGACATAAATGAATGCAAGTTCTGGTGGGGTTCGGTCTCTAATCAAGCCATGGTCGGTTATGTAGTCCTATTCAGTCTATTCGCCAAACAGTAGATTCTTCACACTCTGGGACTGGTTTTTAGAAATAATCGAATAAACAAGTGGCCATCTCCGGCAACAGCTGAGAAAATGCTCTGATCTCTTCCGTCGTCCCTTTTAAGACACCCGCCTTATGCAATAGTCTAGGCTTCTGATAACCGAATAAAATGGCTGTAAGTGCTTTAATATCACAAGAGATGCCCACGGAAGGATCGGTTTCTTTTGCCTGAAGCAAGGGAAGAGAAAGCCCTTCATAGGGTTCAATCTGGGCTACCCCATTCTCATCCACCGTTAAAAGAAAGCTGCCTCTGTTCCACTCGGCTTGTTGATCCTCCAGATGGAGCACGATCTTCGTCATTTTGCCTATTGCCTCAAAAGAATACTGCTTAATAAATGCGGGTGCATCCACAATCCGTGCCATAAAGTAAGGAATGAGTTCCTGCTTAAAGCGTGGGTTTGGCATTAGATAGGCCAACTCATCATCAGCTGGTGCTGTAATATGTACCTTACCGATCATAGAATCATGGTTATCAATAAATGTCCACAATGCGCGGCGAGTCTGTTCATCTAAGCAAACAAATTCATCGACATGCATCTCATTATCCTTAACATTAAAGCAGATATACCCCCTAGGCTCCCCACCTTCGTTATACCAGACGGCTTTGATTCGCTTCATTTCGCTAATACGGGATTTCCACCTATCCTCGCTCCGCTTGAGCATGCCGTTATAGGTTTTGGCATATTGTTCATAGATGCTATTTAACAATTCTAAATCTTCTGTCCGCTCAATATGTCCGCTTCGTTCAGCAAACCGTGGAAATTGTGCTAACTCAACTTCGTATTGCTTACGATCCACATAAATTTCATACCCATATTTGCGATAAAAAGGAATCGAGAAAGGATGGAGCATCGAAACGAGCATTCCGTTTTCACGCATGACAGCGAAGCTATTCGCTAAAAGCTTACCTACATAACCACTCCGACGGTATTCCGGCCAAGTGGAGACGGATGCAATGCCGCCCATTGAAACCTCTTTACCGCCGATCCAGATTGAATATGGCATCAAATGCAGCTTGGCCGCAAGCTTTCCCTCTGAATAATAGCCCCAGAGCTCTTCTGGCTTCAATGCTGCTACCCGCTTAGCCCGTTGTTCCTCGGTTAGTTCATATTGAAATGCAAATTCTGAGAGCCTGATAAATTGCTCAACCTCATTGGGTCTAAGCTGATGAATCCCGTTCAATGATCATCGCTCCTCTCATCCTATATACCTTTATCTATAGCTGACAACCAAGATGACAGATAACACCAGAATAATCGTAATCAAAGCCACAGTAATGAACGTCCCTAACTTCTCTCCTTGAACTCTTACTTCCTCACCCTCAGCAAGTGCCTTCTTATTGACAAGCTTACCGCTTAGAATAGAAAGGACGATGATCGACAACAGAACGATGACTCCACCCACATTCTGCATGTAATTGAGCCAAAAGCCCCCGTCGCCATAGTCTCTCGTCAAAATCATTAGAACACCAGTAAGGAGAACAATAAAAGCGCTAGGATGGGTGAGCATGTTAAACACTCGAACGGTTCTACGGATCAGAAAAGCTGAGCCTGCAAGCTCCGGTTGTTTCTTTGTTAAAGCTAGCATTATCGTTGCAGCTATCAATGAACCAAGCCAGATCGCCAAACCGGATAAATGAAAAAATAACATTAAACCGTGCATTTAACCCACCTCCATACTTTTGTGTACTCTTTTATTATAGTCAAGGCTAAGAGGGGAAGCAAAGGATAACCTTTCTCATTTGCTTTTCGATTAATAAGAATCCAAATGCTTCGTGCAAGCAATCAATTGGCAGTTCCAGTAGTCCATACCCTTCTCCATAATGCTAATCGACGTATTCTCCAAATGAGGCAGCTCTGTCTCCTGCAGCAGGTACTCCAACGTACGAGCGATCCAAGCACCATGTGAGACAAGGAGTACTTTTTTGTTTGGATGCTTGCTGCTCATCTCCTGAAGGAAGTCCAAACTGCGGGCAATCACGGATTCCTTCGACTCCTCGTTATGATCGAGGTCCGCCCAACCCTCGCCCCATAGCTTGATTCTATCCTCAAGCGTCGTTCCATCGAGTCGTCCGTGTGTCTTCTCACGCAAGCGTAGATCATAGCCATCCACTTCCCGTGACCTTGCCTTAGCAATATATTCAGCTGTGAGCTTTGCACGGGCTAGGTCACTAGAATACAGATAGTCCCAGTCCTCTTTAGCTAATCTAGCAGCAAGCTGTTTGGCCTGCCGTATGCCCTCTTCATTTAGTGGAACATCCGTCTGACCTTGTGCCCGCCGTTCCCTATTCCAATCCGTCATTCCATGTCGAATAAAGCCAAATGTAGTCAGTGCCATTCTCTCCCTTGGGCAAGCTTTAGTTCGTTTCTCTGTTAAGCATGGAGTAGTTTATTGATTTTTACATAGTTATGGGGATTCGTCAATTCGTCCCTTTAAATCGATTGTAGCCAGTTTTTTTAACATTTTAGTAATAAACTATTGACTTAGAGTTAACTCTAAGGTTTACAATTCAATATGTAACTAACATTTGAAGGGGTGACTTAATTGTGGTAAAGAAAATAAATGTTGCAAATGGTGTACTTCATGTCTCCGAAATTTCGCTTGGCTGTATGCGGATTGCAGAATTATCCGCGAAAGAGGTTGATCTACACGTACATAGCGCGTTGGAGGTTGGTATTGATTTTTTTGACCACGCGGATATCTATGCTGGAGGAAAAGCAGAAGAAGTATTCGCCGAAGTGCTGAGCAACAGCCCAGGTCTGCGTGAAAAAATGATGATTCAAAGCAAATGCGGAATTCGCAATGGCCTTTTTGATTTCTCCAAGGAGCATATTCTGGCGTCAGTAGAAGGCATCCTTAAACGCTTAAAGACAGACTATCTAGATGTTCTCTTGCTTCACCGTCCTGATACCTTGGTAGAGCCGGAGGAAGTGGCTGAGGCATTCGACATTCTTGAACAGAAAGGGATGGTCAAGCACTTTGGTGTCAGCAACCAAAACCCTACCCAAATCGAATTGCTCAAGAAGAATGTTAAGCAGAAGCTGTTGTTCAACCAGTTGCAGCTGAGTATTACAAATACAGGCATGATTGATGCAGGGTTAAACGTCAATATGGCAAACCCAGCTTCCATTGACCATGACGGTGGTATCCTCGAGTACAGTCGCCTGCATGACATGACCATTCAACCCTGGTCGCCTTTCCAATACGGGTTTTTTGAAGGTGTCTTCTTGGACAATGATAAATTTCCTGAATTGAATAAAGTTGTCGACCGTTTAGCATTGGAAAAAGATGTTGCCAACACAGCGATCGCCATAGCATGGCTCCTTAGACATCCAGCAAAAATGCAGCCCATTGTAGGAACAACGAATACCAAGCGCTTGCTTGATATTGCAAAGGCTTCAGATATCACATTGACGCGACAGGAATGGTATGAAGTTTATCGTGCAGCAGGCAATAAACTGCCATAAATATCAGTTCATGATTCTTAGATACTTATAAGAATAACCAAGAGCCACGAGTATGGAAATTTCATACCTCATGGCTTTTTAATCTATTATTAAACGAAAAACGTCGACTGTGCATACGCACAATCGACGTTTTTATAATAATTGAAAGTGTCGGCGAGAGGACTCGAATCTCCACGGTTTCCCTCACGATTTTGATAATCGCATCATCGTTGCCTGCGTTATGAGCCTCATTCGTTTGGGCTGCGTCTGCCGCTTCCTCATCCGCCTGTCCGGTGCGGATGAGGAAGCGGCGAAATACAAAAAGCGCGCCTGCAATGTCGTGCTGTTTTACATTTTGGCCGAGAGTATCTGGCAGGTGAAGGAAATCATCTTGTTTTACTACCGGTAGCGGAAAGCTTTTGCCTGAGAAGTGGAACGGCTGGGGATGAAACATAAGCAGATGGGAGCCACAGTAAAATCCCTGCAAATCCTCACTAGCCGGACTTCACAGGGACGATATGTTCTTGGGGTTTTACCCGCCTATTCTAGGATTGTTCCCAATCCTCCTCGTCTGGCACGCCGCTGTAGGCGATGTCCCCCTCAACATCCGTTTTTCGATCATCCGACCAAAGCAGGCTCTTGCGGGAATGGACAACCTCAGACAGCATGGCGATCCGTTTTTGCAAGGCAAAGCAAAGGGCGTCACATCTGGCTTCATCAATAAAAAGCGAGCCGCGAAAAAGTTCTCTTATTTCCTCCTCGATGCCTTGCAGCGCGGACAGGTCGAGCCAGTCAAAGGATGTCACCAGCTTGATTTGCTCACTGTGGTCCATCTTAAACGGCTTACAGGTCAGCTTTGCCGTCGATGAAATCAGCGACTGTGGCTTGGAAAACCAGAGGGATGAACCGCTGTCATAAATCGGAGCGGCCCCGATCCACTCCAGGGTTTCCGCATTTCGGATCACGCCAAAATTGTTTTGGTGCCGGTCCTCATTGGCAATGATATAGTCCACGACTATCATGCGGTCTAGGAAATCTTTCATCCCGGAAATGCCCAGCGCCTCACAACAGTTCAAGTAATGCTGGTACACCGACACATGATTAGGCTTGTGCTGGGTCTGCATCACATACCATGCCGTAATCAACTCAGTCTCGGGAGTGATGAAATTCTCACACACACTGTACGGATAATCGTCCTGCACCATCAGCGTGTAGGGAACATGGGAAATGCCCAGCCGCGCCATAATCCTGCTGGCAATCACTTCATTGTAGGGCTCCTGTTGGGTCGCGCCACTCCCCCCTTTAATGAGACAGCGTTTTCTGTCCAGAATACTCCATTTCTTTTTCAACCAGCCGTCCGAGGTATTATCCGGCGACATCAGGCTCATGTGCGCAGGTGAGCCTTTACCAAACAGTACATTACCTACATCATCGGAAAAAGGATTGTCGAAAAAGTTAACCTTGGACCAGTTTGCCTCCGAACCGGCGGGGCAAATCCAATAGTGGTCGGATAAACTCAAACCCAAGCTTTTTTCCAGCAGCTTTTGGGTGGTGCTGAGGTTGAGTTCAACAAGAGCTTCTCTAATTCCATCCCGGCTGGCAGGGATGGCGCGGCCTCTCCACCATTCATTTAGGGCGAAACGGTCGATTCGTCCCCGTTTAACCGGTATTCCGGTGGGAACATGACGTGCTTCAACCACATGGCCTATAGCGGAAATCGCACAGGAGGCTTCGTCAAGCTCAATCTCGGCAACAAGGGTGTTCTTATGCATGAGAACGTATTTTTTGTGCAAGACATCCGCCATACCATCCACTCCATTCTTAATCAGCAAAAGGTTCGAATAACCGGTTTGGTTTCCATTCCATCTGGTGAATGATGTTCCATTTGGCAGCCTCAGATGCTTCTATTATATCAATTTTGTGATGCATCAACCACGGCACTTTTTTATTCATAGAAAAAAGAGGTGTACGTCAAGTGATGG
>JACMJI010000156.1 GCA_014380705.1 Gorillibacterium sp.
CCAGATCAGGATGATGTTGATGTGCGTTTGGATATCGATTTTAATGGAACAAAAAGAGAGATGGCAGCTTGGTCCAAGTTGTCTTCGGGTTCAGTAAAAACCTTTACCTATGGTCCTTTAACACTACCGGGCACATATGTCATTACATTAACGGTAACCGATCTTTTTGGCGAAGTTGAGTACACTCGTTATCTGCTTGAAGTGTTGCCATTAGCTATTAGTGGGAAAATTAAGCATACAGAAGAATGGGAAAAAGCACGGCAGAATTGGAACACCAAGCATCCAAGCGAACATAGGGCAGAACATGTCTTTTGGGCAGGAGAAGCATTGTGTCTATCGGCAGATGTCACCAGAACAGGTACGTCAACAATACCGCTCGAGGTCACGGCCAAGCTGCTCGCCACTGGAGATCTCGTCCCTCTTTCCAGCAATGATTCGGTTCATTACACAGGAATACTTGGCGACCCTAAGCTAGCTCACTTGGCAGATGGAGAGCAAACTATGCGGTTCCAGGTACGTTGGAGCAATGGGGCGACTACTGTAGACGATGTGCCTTTTATCATTCGAGGCAGTATGTACGAGGTTATAGTTAATCAGATCAGACATTAATGAAGCGAAAGATCGCAGCCCTAAGCCATTTCGGCCGAAGCGGAGGCGATTTTTTCGTATTTGCACGAGTAGAGGTAGAAACGTACAATAAGAACAATGGTTTATGTTAGGACGAACGAATAAGGGTAAGAGACATGAACAAAAAGGGGAAGTCACAATGGAAGCATGGTATGAGAAAAGCTTTGGACAGGATTATCTCCTCGTTTATAAACACCGGGATATGCAAGGGGCACAGGCGGAGGTTCACAAAATGGTAGAGTGGCTTCAGCTAGAGAAAGGGGCCGATGTGTTGGACTTGTGCTGCGGCATGGGGCGGCACTCTTTATCCCTTACGGATCTCGGGTATAAAATCACGGGGATCGATCTCTCGGATGTTCTGCTGGCTGAGGCACGTCGGTTAGATAAGAAGGGGCAAGTGACTTGGGTAAAAGGAGATATGCGAAGGATACCTTTAACAGGTCCTTTTGACGCGGTCGTGAATCTGTTTACGTCCTTTGGATATTTTGACAATGATGAAGAGAACGGTGCTGTACTACGGGAGATTGCACGGCTGCTCCGCATCGGCGGGCGCTTTATTCTAGATTATTTGAATGCAGAAGATGTGATTCGGCATTTGGTGCCAAACTCAGAACGTCGAGACGGCGACATTGTTATTCAAGAAAGTCGCAGCATTGAAGAGGGCTGCGTGCGAAAACGAATTGTGCTCGTCGAGCCGGGTAAACCAGATCGCAACTATCTTGAACAGGTTCGGTTATACAAGCTAGCTGACTTTAGGCGGCTTCTCGTGGGAACGGGTCTGCGCTTGGATCATGTTTATGGCAGCTACAATGGCGATACATTTACGGAGGATGCTTCCAAACGTTTAATCCTGGTTGGGACGAAAGAATCGTAACAGAGCATTATAGAGCAAAGCAGTGACTAGTACGCAAACTTTAGCTCGAAAAAACACACTAGGGTTAAGGAGTGAATTCAGATGAGTGAACGCAGCATGATCGATATATCAGCTAGCAATGGAATCGTTCGCGTATTAATTCCTCTGCCTTTTCCTCTGCGTTATGTAAACAGCTATTTGATAGAGGGCCCTGATGGATGGACTGTTATTGACCCTGGACTGCGCACAATTGAGGCAGAAACCCTTTGGGCAACGGTGCTAAGCCAGATGGGGATTTCCTATCCTTCCATTCATCAAATCATTTTGACCCATCATCATCCTGATCACTGCGGCATGGCTGGTTGGCTCCAGGACAAGACAGGCGCTCCTGTGAGAATGTCGGCAAAAGGCTGGGAGCAGGCCCGGCATATGTGGGGAGAAGATCGGTCAGCGGACGGTGAACTACTGTCGTTGTTCCATCAACATGGAATGGAATTCTCGCTGCAGGGTGGAATGCGGGACCATCTAACAAGCTTTCTACCGCAGGTTCGTCCTCTTCCGCACGTAACCGATCTTAAGCCAGACACAGAAATCCAAATCGGCGGTGACGCTTGGCGGGTAATTGAGACAAACGGTCATGCTTGGGGTCATCTTTGCTTTTTCCAGCCGGGGACGCGTGAGGTCTTCTGTGGTGATCATGTCTTACCCCGGATTTCACCAAACATTAGTTATACCCCGGGTACAGATGAAAACCCGCTTGCTTCTTATTTTGAGGCGCTTCAGCGGATGGCAAGCTACGAACCACTTTATGCTTATCCGGGGCATCGTGATCCCTTTTCAAGTGTTGGGGAGCGAACAGATGAATTGCTCCGCCATCATGAGCAGCGCCTAAACCGCATGCAGGCTATGCTTGCAACACCTACGAGTGCTTATGATTTATCGCTACGCTTCTTTGGTAAAGAGCTAACCATCCATACCCTTCGCTTTGCGGTGGCGGAGACGATTGCACATTTGATCTATCTGGAGCAAACAGGGCAGGTACAACGCGAAGAGTCTAATCGCTTGATCATGTATAAAGCAATTCTTCCTTAAAAAGAATTATTCTTTGTTAGCCTTTAATAAAGTTTCTGCCTCAGCCTGTTTACGATGGGCTATATAGCTGCAAGCTGAAGCGGCAACTGCGCCAACGAGATCATCGAGGAAGGTATGTATTTCACCGCTATCCTTATTGTTGAGTCGGGCTAGAACACCAGGCTTCGTTTTATCGAAGTAGCCATAGTTTGTAAACCCTATACTTCCGTATACATTAACGATGGAGAAGGCGAGAACTTCGTCGCAGCCAAAAAGCTGTTCATCATAAATTAGCATATCGAGGAGAGGGGGCAAGAGCTTCCCTTCTTCTGTAAGAATATCGAGTTGGATGCCGAGGAGCAGAGCGTTCTGAACTTCGCGCTTGGATAGAACCCTTTTTACCGCTCCCAAGCATTCTTCCATTAACAGGTTCGGATAATATTCCCTTTGGGCATGAAGCACTAACTCTGCAATTTCCTCCAACTGCACTCCGCGAGCAAGCAACCATTCTAATGAAGCGGAAGCCACTTTTTCGCTATCTAGGCTATACTTTTTAACCATTTCACAACTCCCCCCCCGATATAATTGAAAAAAACCTACCCCTATTGTGAACAAAATATGGTTATAAAATGCGCGCAGGCTCGTATACATAACAGTAAACAAGCTGTGCACACCACCAATAAGGGGGAATTATCAATGAAATTCGGCAAACCGGTTCGTTTTCTTGCCGCCGTGTTCGCGTTAGGTCTGATCACAAGCGGATGCTCTGCAACTAAAGGCCAATCCAAGTCTATTGACCCACCACCAGAGGAAGCAGATGTCATGCTGCAAAAGGCGCTTGATGCTTTGTCGGAAGAGGATTTAGTTAAGGATGGCGAGGCTGGAGGAACGAATTCACTCCAATGTACGGTTTACTTTAAAGATTCCAATGGATTCGTCGTTCCTGTGAGTTTACCAATGGCAGATGAATCCAAGCCCGCTCAAAAAGCCTTGGAAGCGATGGTAGAGGATGGCCCTGCCAAAAGCATGCTGCCAAAGGGGTTTACAGCGCTGCTGCCTAAGGGTACCGTGGTGAACAGTTTAAACATTGATAAGAACAAGCTTGCAACGGTTGATTTTTCCAGTGAGTTTACACAATATAACGGACAGGATGAACGAAAGATGCTTGAAGCGCTAACCTGGACCCTGACTAGCTTCCCCACCGTAGAAAAAGTAAAAATACTAGTGGACGGACAGGTGTTGCCGGAAATGCCAGAGCTTGGCACGCCACTAAATGAACCGCTAAGCCGAATGATGGGAATTAATATAGAGTTTGCACCAGGCGTTGACCCAGGTCGTACAACACCTGTTGTTCTTTACTTCAAAGGAAGCACGAAGGAGAATTTCAACTATTACGTACCCGTTACGCGATTGATCAGCCGTACAGAAGACGTAGCGCAAGCCACGGTGGAAGAGCTGGTCAAGGGACCCGATATTGCTTCTGGCCTCATGACGGCTCTCACCTCGGATATTAAGATCATAGAAGTCAGTAAGTCAGCAGATAATAGCCTTGTAAGTGTTGATTTTGGCCGTGCCTTTTTGGATGCTGACCAAAAAGCATCCCCTGAAGCCATTCAGGAGGTCGTGCTTTCCTTGATTGAAACCATTCATTCGGAGAAGATTCAGCTTTCTGTCAACGGGAATACAACAATCCAAGCATCCGGTAACCAAAGCATTTCACAGCCTGTAACGAAACCGACGCACATTAATCCCTACAAGGCTTAATAACAATTATTGCATAATAATTGACAGTCGCAGCATACTAAAAAGATCGATTTTGTTTTAGAAGATCGAGAGTTTCAAATTTGAAGGAAAAGCATTATTAATTCCAAGATGCTTTTCCTTCTTTGCTTTGGTAGAATAAGGAGCAGGTCTAAAGCCAAGGTTTAGAAAAAAAGGCGTAAAGTCTCGGGAGGAAATATCATGAGAAACGATGGAAGACAACAAGACCAGATCCGTTCGGTGACGATAACGCCGTCCTATATCAAATACGCAGAGGGTTCCGTATTTATTGAAGTAGGCAACACCAAAGTCATTTGTACCGCATCCGTTGAGGAAAGAGTCCCGCCTTTTATGAAAGGACAAGGCCGCGGATGGATAACAGCTGAATACTCTATGCTCCCTCGCGCGACTCAAACGCGGAATCAGAGGGAAGCGGTTAAGGGCAAGCTTAGCGGACGTACAATGGAAATTCAACGCTTGATCGGCCGGGCTCTGCGTTCCGTCGTCAGTCTGGAGAAGCTTGGGGAACGTACAATCACACTTGATTGTGATGTCATTCAGGCCGATGGAGGAACCCGTACAACGTCAATTTCAGGCGCATTTGTAGCTATGGTGCTGGCCATACATAAATTATACGAGGCCAAAATGATTACCCGCTACCCCATCAATGATTTTCTAGCTGCGGTAAGTGTAGGGGTTGTTGCTGAGGCACGTTTGCTTGACCTGAACTATGAGGAAGATTCTAAGGCTAAGGTTGATATGAATGTGGTTATGACCGGAAATGGTAAATTTGTTGAGGTTCAAGGAACAGGGGAAGACGCTCCATTTTCCAGGGAAGAGATGGACGAGCTCTTGCGATTGGCTGAGATTGGAATTAATTCCATGATCGAAGAGCAGAAGAAGGTGCTGGGAGCGGCCGCTGACCTGATTGGAGGTAAATAGACGTGCAGCAGGAATCAAAGCAGGTTGTGATAGCAACGCGAAATGCAGGCAAGCTTAAGGAATTTGAAGGCATGTTCACCACACTAGGCATTCAAGTCAAAAGCTTGGCAGATTACCCCGATTTGTCCGACGTCGTTGAGGATAAGGATACGTTTGCCGGCAACGCCTTGAAGAAAGCGAAGGAGATCGCCCTGCAATTGAATACGCCTGTGCTTGCTGATGATTCCGGACTGCTCGTGGAAGCGCTAGGTGGGGAACCAGGTGTCTACTCCGCCCGCTATGCAGGAGAACCTGCGAATGATCATGCGAATAACGCCAAGCTTTTGAGAGAGCTTGATTCGAGGATCAAACCGTTTACCATCCCATCATCAACTGCTGGCGCTGCGAATGGTTCTGTAGAGGAACCCCAAGCTTACAGCCTAGCAAGTTTTGTCTCAGCTCTTGTTCTGTATGATCCGGCAGATGAATCCTTTCTAGTCGCAGAAGGGACCTGTTCTGGCTACATCTTGGCTCAGCCAAGGGGTGAACAAGGCTTTGGGTATGATCCGCTATTTTATATGCCAACGTTTGGCAAGACATTGGCCGAAATGACGCTTTCAGAGAAGAACAATGTTAGTCATCGTGCGAATGCGCTAAAGAAGCTTATGGATCTATTGAAAATGGATTAGTAGAGAAACCAATCATGAAGCAGCGATTTCCATGATTTTATGGAAATCGCTGCTTTTGATTTACGTTTTCCATGATTTTATGGAAATCTCTGCTTTTGATTTACGATTTCCACGATTTTATGGAAATCTCTGCTTTTGATTTACGATTTCCACAATTTTATGGAAACCGCTTTTACGTTTTCCTTGAATCGTTTAAACCAAGTACTTGTGGGATTTTTTTCTTGCCTGAGCTTGTTGTTTCACGATACAATTGCGAGAAACGACATCGTAGGAGGTTGCTTTAATGACAGGTGAACCAAACAAGCCTTATCGTGACGTAGTAGAAGGAAGACGCTCCGTTCGCAGCTATAACCCCACCTTCCGAATTCCACGTGAAGAGCTGCATGATTTAATCAAAGAAGCAACAAAGGCCCCTTCATCGTCTAATCTTCAGCCCTGGCGTTTTCTAGTTATCGACGATCAGGCCCTGCAAGAAAAACTGAAACCCATTGCCTTCAACCAGCAACAGGTTTCAGATGCGTCTGCCGTGATTGCTGTATTAGGTGATATTGCAGCGTATAAACAGGCAGAAACGATTTCTAGTCGCGCCTTGAAAGCAGGGTATATCACAGAAGAATTCAAGAATCGATCCGTTGCAAGGACGATGCAAGGATATCAAAGCATGAGCAGAGATAAGCTGCGCGAAATTGCTTATATCGACGGCGGTCTGGTCTCTATGCTGCTCATGCTCTCAGCGAAAGCCAGAGGTTATGATACCGTGCCAATGGGTGGCTATGATTCCGATGCTTTTGTTAAAGCCTTTGAGGTTCCCGAGCAGTATGTACCCATCATGTTGATTGCCATTGGAAAAGCCGCAGCACCAGGCAATCCGACAATTCGCCTAGAGGTTGAAGAAATCGCATTTTGGAACTCATTTTAAGAGCCTATCAAATACTCAGATCAAGAAGACGACAAAAAACCTCCTCCATCCCCTATGATAGGTGACGGAGGAGGTTTTTTGTGCAACCGTTTAGTCACTGGATAAGTCCGTCGAATCATTCAAACAATCCGTACCTTATAAGCGCGTAACCAGGTATCTGTTTGGGCGAGATAAGCGAATAGCTGAGGACCGCTCATTAACTGACCAAACCAAGGGATATGGAGGGAGGTATCGGTTGATTCTGCTAATTTGCGGACATAAGCTGTATCAATTAGAGCTAGAAGAGGGGACGAGGGGTCGCTCAGAATCTCAAGCACCCAGTTTTTAACGGCAGCCGTATAGGAGGGGTTGTGTGTTTTTGGGTAGGGGCTTTTTTTACGATAGAGAACATCATCAGGCAGTACGCCCGTCAACGCCTTTCTCAAGATGCCCTTTTCCCGCTCACCCGCTGTTTTGACCTCCCAAGGAACATTCCAAACATAGTCTACCAGTCGATGATCGCAAAAGGGTACACGAACCTCGAGTCCTGCTGCCATACTCATCCGATCTTTGCGGTCAAGCAGGGTGGGCATGAATCGGGTAATATTTAAGTAGGACATTTCCCGCATCCGCTGCTGCTCTTTATTCTCACCAGAAAGATGAGGTACTTCGGCAAGTGCTTGCTGGTACCGTTCCTTCACATAAATCTCGGGCTTCAGAAGGTTTGCTGTTTCCGCGTTCAAAACACGGATACGAGATTCCATCTGCATCGACCAAGGGAAAGTATCCGCACCGAGCGACTCTGCTCTATGGAACCATGGATAACCTCCAAAAATTTCATCGGCTGCCTCTCCGGATACCGCAACGGTTGCATGTTTTTTAATTTCTTTACAGAATAGCAGCAAGGAGGCGTCCACGTCCGCCATGCCGGGTAGGTCGCGAGCGAATACTGCAGTCTTTAGCGCTTCCGTTAGCTCTGGGGTATCAAATTCTACATTATGGTGGTCCGTTCCGAGGTATTCACTCATCCGCTTGATCCAGGGAGCATCCGAATTTGGTTGAAAGGTGCTCGTTGTAAAATGCTTGGCGTTATCCGTATAGTCAACAGAGAACGTAGGGACGATTCCCTGACCGGTTCCTGCATAGTAGGCAGCAGCTAGGGAGGTGAGTGCGCTTGAATCCAGTCCGCCCGAGAGTAAGGTGCAGACGGGAACGTCTGAGATGAGCTGTCGCTCTAATGTATCCTTTAGCAGTTCTCCAATTTTAACTGCCGTGGTGCTTACGTCATCTTCATGGGGCTTGCTTACGAGCTGCCAGTAAATGGTTGTTCGCAGTCCTCCACGATTAAGTGTCATGCAGTGGCCTGGCTTCAGCTCCGCCATGCGGCGGTAGACACCATGGCCTGGGGTACGTGCTGGCCCCAGCGCAAATACTTCCGCTAGTCCTTCAGCGTCAACCTCAGCCGCAAAGTCAGGATGCGCGAGAATTGCTTTTGGCTCCGAGCCAAAGAGAAACATCCCGTTGTCGTATGAATAAAACAAAGGCTTAACTCCGAGTCGATCCCTCACTAAGAACAACTCTTCAACCGCTTCATCCCAAATAGCAAAAGCAAAAATACCGTTTAAACGGTCCACACAAGCCTTTCCCCATTCAACATAAGAGAGGAGAAGGACCTCCGTATCGCAATGGGTTTGAAACCGGTGTCCTCGTCCCTCAAGTTCACGTCTTAGCTCGAGAGCATTGTATAATTCACCATTGTAGACAATACTGCAATTCTTGTCCCCCTTGCCCCGGATCATGGGCTGCTTTCCATTTACGGGATCGATTACAGAAAGTCTGCGATGACCAAGAGCACAATGTGGAGACAGCCAGATTCCTGAGGCGTCTGGTCCACGTGCAGCTAATGTTTCCGTCATCTTTTGCATCATATCAAGCACAGTGGTCAGGTCTCTTCGCCAATCTACCCACCCGGTTATTCCGCACATAAGCTACATTCCCTTCTCACATACTATCCTGCCTGAACGACGGAAAACCTCCAGATTCGTTCGTCTCGGCGGCTATGGATAGGATATGCGAAAATTCGGGTATCATGTCTGTCCAGATTCTTTTTCATGAAAAAGATCGCATTTCACTTGGCCTAATTGGCTAAGGAAATACGATCCTATAATCCTATAATCCTATGATTCAATGAAACTTATAACATATGAAAATCACATTCATTGCGCTTATAATGGGCACCACTAATGCAAACCACGTCTTCATCATATTGCTCGATCTTACCGGGATATAAGAGAACAACATTGTTTCTTCTTTGGATAACAAGTACCTTGCGCTGAAAAAGCGCTGCAGCAAATAGCTCCATATCTGTTACTAATGTATCAGAAGCGTTATTCACGCGAACTCACCTCTACTCTATGATGATCACAAATATTAATACGTTACATAAAAGGAAGTTTATATACCCATATTACCGAAAGTTAAACAAATAAACGGAGACAAATGTCACAAAAATAGAAATTTTTGATTCAATTATTTATACATTTCATACTAATTACCGAGTGGAAATAGTTCCTAATAAAAGGTATGATCAGGATGATTATATATTGTAAAGGG